>CAZDUL010000101.1:0-7863 GCA_964508635.1 uncultured Allobosea sp.
GGCCGGCCGAATCGCGCTTCAGCACCTTGTCCGCCGCCAGCACCGCATCGCACACCCTGATGTTGCGGAAGGCCTTCAGGATCGGTTCGGACGGGGCCGCGCCCCTCGTCCGGAAATGCCATTGCAGATAGCCGATCCACAGCACGAGCTCCGCGATGGCCGCCGCGCGCGCGTTGATCTCCAGCCCGAGGAACTGGTGCGGATCGACCGTGTGACCCTCCAGCCCCGCCAGCGCCTCCTGCCCGCCGAGATCGGCCAGCGCCTCCAGCACCTCGCCTTCGAGGCGCTTCAGCAGCTCCAGCGCCACATAGAGGAAGTTGCCCGTGCCGCAGGCGGGATCGAGCACGCGGGTGGCGCAGAGCCTGTCATGGAAGGCCTGCACGGTCGCGGCCGCGTCCTTGGCCCGGCCTTCCGCCTTCTGGCGCTCCGCGGTGGCCAGCACATTCGCCCAGTCCGCCCGCAGCGGGTCGATGATGGTGGCCGCGACGAGCCGCTCCACGTAAGGACGCGGCGTGTAATGCGCGCCGAGCCGCTTGCGCTCGAGCGGGTCCAGCGCCTGTTCGAGCAGCGCGCCGAAGATGGCGGGCTCGACCTCCTTCCAGTTCGCGTCCGCCGCCCGGCGCAGCTCGCCGATCTCCTCCCGGCCCAGCGGCAGAACGCGCCGATCCTTGAAGAACTCGCCGTTGAAGCGCTTCACCTTCGCTTCGATGGCGTGGGCGAAGGCGCCGGTGTCCATCGCCTCCCAGAGCTGCCCGACCTTGGGGCCGAACAGCTCCGGCTGAGCCTCGCAGCGGGCGAGCACGTCGCGGAAGGACTTTTCCGGCAGCAGGCCGACATCCTCCGCGAACATCGTGAACAGCGCGCGGGCGAGGAAGGCCGCGACATCCTCCGGCGCGTGCTTCGCCTTCTCCAGCGCCTTGGAGACAGCCGCCAGACGTTCCGCGATCTCGCGCGTCACCCTGGCCGAGCGCCGCGTGGGGTCCAGTTCGTGGACCCGTTTCGCATCGAAGATCAGCGCGAGGCGCGCCCGAATGTCCGGGTTCTTCAGATCGTCGAGATAGACACGGAAGCCCTGCCGGTCCGGGAACTGGTCATAGGCCCGGCCATCGCCGCGGAAGTTGGCGTAGAGTTCGAGACAATGGCCGACATCGCAGACGATGACGAAGGGCGGAGCCGGGTGCGAGGGGGGCAGCAGGCGCACATAGTCTTCCGCCTGCCGACGGGCGTTGAGCATCAGCACGTCCCAGGCCCGATCCGCCCCGCGCCGCCCGCGCGAACCTTCGGGCGCTTCGAGCAGATCGAGCTGGCCGGCGATCTCCTTCAGGCCGCCCTTCTGGCGCGACTGCTTCGCTTCCAGAACGAAGCAGCCCTTCTTGTAGAGGTCGATGCGCTTCGACGAGACCGAGCCGTCGCGTCCGCGTTCCTGCACGACCCGCTCGAAGACGTAATCGTTCGTCTCCGGGTCTCCGGCAGGATCGGGGCGCGGC
This sequence comes from uncultured Allobosea sp., assembly GCA_964508635.1. GTDB lineage: Bacteria > Pseudomonadota > Alphaproteobacteria > Rhizobiales > Beijerinckiaceae > Allobosea. The sequence continues at coordinate 1,488 of CAZDUL010000101.1, forward strand.
ACGCCAAGGACATCGCACAGTTCGGTGAGGAACAGCGCGTAGTTGGCGCGTTCCTGCCCGCCGGCCCGCCCGGACCAGCGATCGATGAAGTCCTGAATCGCGGCCAACGATTCCTGCCCTGACGGCGATGCCCCAGCCATGCCCCGAGCATTACAGGGGCCGCCGGCGGGCGGCAACCGGCGGGCGCCGGCCTCCCCTTCAGCCGGGCATCGGCCGCACCAATCGCTCCATCACCGAGAGACAGAGAGCTTGCCAGCAGCCGCACGCGACGGGCGCCCGGTTCGAACGCGCACAGGCTGCTCGGCCGGGCGGTTGATCGAGCGCAAGGGCGGCGGGGCGCCACGGCGGCATGAAGATCGAGGCTTCAGCGGCAGGGACTGGACGCGATGGACATAACGGGCGTGGCGGTCGGCATGATGGAGACATGGGGGGCCGCGCCGCTGCTCGCCACGGCCGGGCTCGCCATCGGCCTCGCCTTCGGCGCGGCCGCGCAGGCCAGCCGCTTCTGCCTGCGTGCGGCTGTGCTCGAGTTCGGCGAAGGCCGGCTTCACGACAAGATGGCGGTCTGGCTTGCAGCCTTTGCCGGAGCCATGCTGCTCACGCAACTGGCGCTTGCCGCGGGGCTGATCGAGCGCGCCGCCGTGCGGCAGCTTTCGGCTCCAGGCAGCTTCTCGGGCCCGGTCATCGGCGGCCTCGTCTTCGGGGTCGGCATGGTCATGGCCCGGGCCTGCCCGAGCCGCATGCTGGTGCTCTCCGGCCAGGGCAATCTGCGGATGCTGGTGGCCGGCATGGTCTTCGCCGTCGTCGGCGCGGCGACATGGCGCGGCCTGCTCTCGCCGCTCCGGCTGCAGCTGGCCAATCTGTGGCCGGCCGAGGCACAAAGCCGCGATCTCGCGCGGCTGCTCGCGCTTGGCCAGCCGACACTCATCGCCGGCGCGACCCTGTTGCTGGCCATCGCGTTGGCGCTCGGCTGGCGTTCGCGGGTCTCCGCGTGGCGGATGGTCGGGGCCGTCATGGTCGGCGGCGCCGTGGCGGCAGCCTGGACGGTCACGGCGCTCCTCGGCGCTGCGAGCTTCGGCGAGACGCCGGTGCAGGGTATCACCTTCTCCGGCCCATCATCCGACGTGCTGCTTCGCGTCGTCAGCCCGCCCGAGCGGCCGCTCGATTTCGACACGATGCTCGTGCCCGGCGTGTTCCTCGGCGCCTTTCTGGCGGCGCGCCTGACCGGCTCCTTCAGGATCGAAGGCTTCAGCGATGCGGCGACGATGCCGCGCTACCTGGTGGGAGCCGCGTTGATGGGCTTCGGCTCCATGCTGGCCGGCGGCTGCGCCGTCGGCGCGGGCGTGACCGGTGGGGCAGTCCTCTCGACGACGGCGCTCGCGGCGCTGACTGCCATGTGGTTCGGCGCGCTGATCGCCCAGCGCGCCGAACGTTTGATCGATGTCGCGGCAGAGCCATCGCCACGCCGCGCCTGAAAACGAAACCGCTGGCGCTCAGATCGAGCGACGGAAGAGCTCCGCCCACGCCCGTCCCATGGGGATCTTGGCGACGACCTCTTCCGACTTCTGCGCCTCCGGCGTCACGGAAACGCGCCGGACGGAGACCTCTCCCGCCTGCGGATCAACGGTCGCGGTGAACACGTTGTTCTTCCCGGCGAGATAGCGCGCGATCTCAGGATCGGCTGCGGCCGCCTTCTGCGCAAGCTGCGGCGCCCACACGCGGACATGGAGAAAGACGGCGCCGGGATAATTCGCAGCGGCGAGCGCCTTCAGGCTCGCCGTCGTCAGCGCCTGGTTGTCCTCCAGGGAGCGCTGCCCGCCGAAGATGAGGCCGACCGCCGCGCGATCCGTCATGCGCGCCACGGCCGCGGCGGCGTCCTCGGGTTTGGCGAGAGCGGCCACACGCACCGGGTCAGCGTCGTCCGTGGCCGATGCGGTTCCCGGATTGACGTTGATCGAGACACCCGGGACATTGAGTGAAACGGGTGCAGCGGCCGGTTTCGACGCGTCGAGATAGCCCGCAACGATCGCACCGGTCAGGCTCGAACAGATGCTGCTGTCGTTCGACAGCAATCCGATGCTCGGCGCCTTCAGCAGGGTCGCCATCGCCTTGCCCGTGGCGAGGCCCGTGTAGCCGCGCAGAGCGAACTGCTCGCCGAGGCTGAGGGTCTGAGCAACCGCAGGGCCGATCGCAGCGGGAGCCACCGCGAGCGCTACCACAGCGCCAAGGACCGAGCGGCGGAGAGAGAGCAGAGTCATGAAAATCTCCATGTCGAATGTCGACAGCGGACGCATCATCATATGCTCATATGACGATGCGTTGAAACCGACCTGTCCAGCTGCCAAACGCCGTGTCAGCGGGCGCTGCGAAGCCCCACAAGCCCCATCGCCACATAGGCGAACATGGCCGCGCCCACAGCCCCGGCCGCCCAGATACCGACAGCAAGCAGCCAGTCGATCGGGCCGCCGAGGATATGGCTCAAGCGCGATTGCGTCGTCCAGAGCATGAAGGCAATGGCGAGGAACCCGCCAGCGAGGCCAATCAGCTGCGCGCGGACGAAGCGCCGGCTCTCCAACCCCCGATCGCGGATCAGCAGAACCAGGAAAGCGAGACCGATCAGAACGATGCCTGCAACAACGGGCCAGAACATCCAGCCCAGCATCTCCTGAAAGACGGAGAGGAAGACGAGCGGATCGAGCTCTTTCATCGTTTCGTCCTCCTCAGGCGTGGCCGCGCAGCATGGCGAGATAGGTGGGCTTCAAAGCGATGTCCTTCATCACCCATGACACCCACAGCTCCTCGAGCGGCGCGATGATGCCCGGGAAGGACGGCACGAGATTATCGTCGTAGTCGAATTCGACGAGCATCGCGCTGCCGATCCGCGTGATCAACGGGCAGGACGTGTAGCCGTTGAAGGTCTCGGCCGACTTGGCGTTCGACAGATCCGCGGCGATGTGGTCCACGACCACCGGAACCTGCCACTTCACCGAGGCCGCAGTCTTGCCCTTCGGCACGCCTGCAACGTCGCCCACGGCGAAGATGTTCGCATAGCGCTTGTGGCGCAAGGTGGCGCGATCCACGTCGAGCCAACCCTCGGCCGCCCAGGGCCCGGTCTGCCACGGCAACGGGCTGTTGCGGACCACAGCCGGCGCACGCATGGGCGGCACGACGTGAATGAAGTCGTAGCGCTGCTCGACGTTCCCCTGCGGCGTCGAGAAGGTGGCGATCTTCCGACCCGGGTCGATCGCCGTCATGCGATGCTCATAGTTCACCTTCACGCCGCGATCACGGAACAGCATGCGGACCTTCTCCGAGACGATCGGCACGGAAAAGAGCCCGCGATTGTGAGAGTTGTAGATCAGCTCGGCCTTGGACCGCTGACCCTGCCGCGTGAGACGGTCCTCCGTGAGGAAGGTATACTTCAGCGGCGCGCCGGCGCACTTCATCTCCGTTGCCGGACGACCGAAGACGCCCACACCGCCCTTCTCGGCAAAGGCGGCCATGGCGCGGAAGGTTGCGGCCGCCGCCTCGGGCCCGTTGTAGACCGAGCCGATCCCCTCCCGCCCGATGAGAGCCGGATCCATGCCGGCGATGGCGGCGTAGTTCAGTTCAAGCCCAGTCGCGACCACAAGCACGTCGTAGGGAACCTTGCGGCCGGACGCCGTCGCGACCGTGCGGGCCTCGGGATCGATCTCCGCGGCGGCCTCCTCGATGAGATTCGCTCCGGCGGGCACATACTCACGCGTCGTCGAGACGGCGTAGTCGGGGCTCTTGTGTCCGACGCCGATGAGGGTGAAACCGGGCTGATAGTAATGCGCCTTTCGCGCATCGATCAGCGTGATCGACGCGCCGTCGAGGCGCTGAACCAGGCGGTTGGCGACCGCCAGGCCGGCCGCCCCGGCGCCGACGATAACGATGCGTGCCTTCGTCGGCAGAGGGGCGGACGCGAGCGCAGGCCCCCCCGCCGCGGCCGCTGCAAACCCGGCGAGCGACGCAAGCGCGTCGCGCCGTGAGATGTTCTTCATGGGCGTCTCCATTCGGGCAATCGTATCAGTGTTGTCCCGCCAAAGTTATCAAACATGGACCGGTCAACACATCCATACATTGAAATGTGTCAATCCGGCCCCGCGAGAATGCGTCAGGGGGTCGCGCTCGCCGCTGGCGGACCGCCTCGGGGCTCGGGCTTGGGATCATCGGCTGGCCCGGATCGCAGCACCCGGTAGATCGCGGGAATGACGAGAACGGTGAGCAGCGTTGAGGACGCGAGGCCGAAGAGCAGCGAGATGGCCAGACCCTGGAAGATCGGATCGAACAGGATCACCGCCGCACCGATGATCGCTGCAAGCGCGGTCAGCAGGATCGGCTTGAAGCGGATCGCTCCGGCCTCGAGCAGTGTCTCCGTCAGCGTCGCGTCGGGTCGACGCGCGTGGCGGATGAAGTCCACGAGCAGGATCGAGTTGCGCACGATGATGCCCGCCAGCGCGATGAAGCCGATCATCGAGGTCGCGGAGAAGGGCGCATTGAACAGCCAGTGGCCCAGCATGATGCCGATGAAGGTCAGCGGCACGGGCGTGAGGATGACGAGCGGCACGCGGAACGATCCAAACTGGGCGACGACCAGCACATAGATGCCGAGCAGCGCCACGGCGAAGGCGGCCCCCATGTCGCGGAACGTGACGTAGGTCACCTCCCATTCCCCGTCCCACAGCAGCACGGGCTTACGAGCATCCTCAGGCTGCCCGTGCAGGCGGATCGTGGGCTTGGGCAGATCCCCCCAATCCGCCTTGTCGATCGCCTCCTGAACGGCGAGCATGCCGTAAAGCGGCGCCTCGAAGCGGCCCGCGAGCTCACCCAGAACCATCTCGGCGGGATAGCCGTTGCGCCGGAATATGGGGTAGCTCGCCCGCTCGCGCTCCAGCGTCGCGACGTCGCCGAGTTCCAGAACCGTGCGGTCGCCTGGCAGCAGATTGGCCGGAAGCGGGAGCGACAGGGCGCGCTCGTCGAGCCGCAACTCGCCCTTGCCGAGCCCCACGCGGATCGGCAGCGGCTCCCGGCCCCCGCCCCGATGGACATAGCCGACCGTCGCGCCGCCGTAAAACAGGCGGATGGTTTCGAAGACGTCGCGATGCTCGACGCGGTGGAAGGCGAGCTGATCTTCGGCCAGCACCAGCCTGAGCCGCTCCTCGCGGCGGCCGAAACTGTCATCCACGTCGACGATGAAGGGAACGGCGCGGAAGATCTCGCGCACCTTCTCCGCAACAGCGCGACGCGTCTCCGCATCCGGGCCGTAGATCTCGGCCAGCAAGGTGGCGAGCACAGGCGGCCCCGGCGGCGGTTCCGCCACCTTGATGCGGATCTCCTCCGGCAGCTTCAGCGCAGCGATGCGCTGGCGCATCTCCAGCGCGACGTCATGGCTGGGCCGCTTGCGGTGGTGACGATCCTTGAGATTGACCTGCAGATCGCCGAGCGCCGGCTCCTGACGGAGGTAGTAATGGCGCACCAGACCGTTGAAATTGAACGGTGCGGCCGCACCGGCATGCAGCCCGATGCTCTCCACCTCCGGGATGGGCTCGAGCGCCGCAGCGATCTGGGCAAGCGTCCGCGCCGTGTCCTCAACGGACGAGCCCCGCGGCATGTCGACCACCACCGCCACCTCCGGCTTGTCGTCGAAGGGCAAGAGCTTCACCGTGACGCTCTGCGTGGCGAAGAGCGCGAGCGAACCGAGCGTGGCGACGCCCGTCACGATCAGGAAGAGCCAGGACCGCGCCTTCGTCTTGAGGATGGGGGCGGCGACCGCGCGGTAGCCGCGGCCCAGCACCCCGCCATCATGCGCGCCATGGCCGTGGCCGCCCCCCTCCCCGCCGCCATGCGGCTTGCCGATCTTCAGCATCAGCCAGGGCGTCAGGATCACCGCCACGAAGAAGGAGAAGATCATGGCGGCGGAGGCGTTGGCGGGGATGGGGCTCATGTAGGGCCCCATGAGCCCCGAAACGAACAGCATCGGAAGCAGCGCGGCCACCACCGTCAGGGTCGCGACGATCGTCGGGTTGCCGACTTCGGCCACGGCGTCGATCGCCGCCTGCATCCGGCTGCGGCCATCGTTCATGCCCCAGTGACGGGCGATGTTCTCGATCACGACGATGGCGTCATCCACCAGAATGCCGATCGAGAAGATGAGCGCGAAGAGCGTGATGCGGTTGAGCGTGTAGCCGAAGAAGTAGCTGGTGAAGAGCGTGAGCGCGAGCGTGACGGGGATCGCCACGATGACGACGGCGGCCTCGCGCAGACCGAGCGCCAGCGCCATCAGCAGCGCGACGGCGACGGTGGCCTCGAGCATGTGGCGGATCAGCTCGTTCGACTTCTCCTTCGCCGAGTG
>CAZDUL010000102.1:0-12384 GCA_964508635.1 uncultured Allobosea sp.
GGTGCTGATCTGGGCGATCCATCTAGTGCCGTCGTTCAACGGCCAGTCGCCGGACAATCCCGCCTTCTGGCGCGGCGTCGGAATCCTGTTGTCGACCTCGACGCTGATCGTGCCATGGCTGATCTATTCGGCCGTGCGCGATCGTTGACGGCGGCCCCACGCTTGCCCATAGAGAATGCCATGACGATCCGGTTTGCGCGACGACGCTTCGCTTGAGATCCTGGGCCACGGCTTCAGCCGGGGACGTCCCCGCGCCGCCTGCCTGCCATCGTCAGGCCCTGTCGCAAGATCAGTGTCACACCCCTCGTCACATCCGGCGCGCACAGCGCCATCTGCCCGGAAGCGATCCGCCATGACGCCTGCCGCCATCCGTCCATCCCACCGCATCTTCATCGATGGGGAAGCCGGCACGACCGGGCTCGGCATCCGCGATCGCCTGGCCGGTGTCGCCGGTGTCCAATTGGTCAGCATCGCGCCGGAGAAGCGCAAGGACCCGGACGCCAAGCGCGCTCTGCTGGCCGAGGTCGATCTGGTGGTGCTGTGCCTGCCGGACGACGCCGCAAGGGACACCGTGGCGCTTGCCGACAGCCTGCCGGGCGGCGGCCCGCGCATCGTCGATGCCTCGACGGCGCACCGCGTCGCGCCCGGCTGGACCTATGGCTTTCCGGAGCTTTCGGCGGCCCAGCGGGCGGCGATCGCGGCATCGCGGCGCGTTGCGAACCCCGGCTGCTATCCAACCGGCGCCATCGCGCTGATCCGCCCGCTGGTCGAGGCCGGACTGATGTCCAGCGAACATCCTGTCACGATCAATGCCGTGTCCGGCTATTCCGGCGGCGGCAAAGGCATGATCGAGGCCTATGAAACCGGAAAGGCCCCGCCCTTCGAGCTTTATGGACTGGGGCTGGAGCACAAGCACCTGCCAGAGATCCAGCTTTATTCGGGGCTGACCCGCAGGCCGATCTTCGTGCCGTCGGTGGGCAATTTCCGGCAGGGCATGCTGGTCAGCGTGCCGCTGCACCTCGACGAGCTGGCCGGCCGGCCCAGCGTCGGCGCGCTGCAGGAGGTGCTCGAGCGTGCCTATGCCGGTTCGCGCTGGGTCAGCGTCGTCGCACAGGCCGATGTGGCGGCCTCGGGCGGCAAGGTGGAGCCGGAGGCGCTGAACGACAGCAACCGGCTGGAACTGCGCGTCTTCGGCAATGAGGCGCGCCGGCAGGCCGTGCTCGTCGCGCGCCTTGACAATCTCGGCAAGGGTGCGTCCGGTGCGGCGGTGCAGACCATCGCGCTCATGCTCGGCCTCGGGGAGGCGGCATGAGCGCTGCGATCGACGCCGATCTGGCCGCGCTGGAGGCGCGCGCAAGGCTTTATCTCGACGCGCTCTACGAAGGCGATGCTGATCGGCTGGCCAGCGTCTTCCTGCCCGGCGCTGCGCTCACGCAAAGCCTGGATGGCAAGCTACAGGTCACGCCGCGCGACGCCTGGCTCGAAATCGTGCGCAACCGCCCGGCGCCGCGCGCCGCCGGACTTGCGCGCCATGATCGCATCCTGACGATCGACCGCGTGAGCAATGACCTCGCGCTGGTGAAGCTGACGTGTGCGCTGCCGCCGCGCCACTTCGTCGATCTTCTGTCCTTCGTGAAGGTCGAAGGCGCCTGGTGGATCGCCCAGAAGGTGTTCACCACCGAGGTTCGCGCGTGAGGATCAGCCGGGAAAGGCGCGCACGCGCTGGCGCTGCTGGCCGAGCCCCTCGATGCCCAGCGTCATCACCTCGCCAGCCTTGAGAAAGCGCGGCGGCTTCATGCCCATGCCGACACCCGGCGGCGTGCCGGTGGTGATCACGTCGCCTGGCATGAGTCGCATGAACTGGCTGACATAGGAGACGATGGTCCTCACGCCGAAGATCATCGTGCGCGTGTTGCCCCGCTGCATGGGCACGCCGTCGATGTCGAGCCACAGTCGAGCGCCTGCACGTCGGCGATCTCGTCGGAGGTGACCAGCCACGGCCCGAGCGGGCCGAAGGTCGGGCAGCCCTTGCCCTTGGTCCAGGTGCCGCCGCGGTTCATCTGGAAGTCGCGTTCCGACACGTCGTTGCAGATGCAGAAGCCGGCGATCGCGCCCGGCGCCTCGTCCTCTGACAGATAGCTGCCGCCGTCCCCGATCACGATGGCGAGCTCCACTTCCCAATCCGTTCTTGTCGAGCCCTTAGGGATGATCACGTCGTCATCCGGCCCGACGATGCAGGACGGCGCCTTGTTGAAGATGATCGGCTCCGCCGGAATGGCCGCGCCGGTCTCGGCCGCATGATCGGCGTAATTGAGACCGATGGCGATGAAATTGCCGACATGGCCGACGCACGGACCGAGGCGAACGCCGGTGGCGACGACCGGAAGCGTGTCCGGATCGATGGCGGCCAGACGCTTCAGCCCGTCCCGTGTCAGCGCCGTGCCGGCGATGTCCGCAACCACGGCGCCGAGATCCCGGATCTGTCCGCCGGCATCGATCAGCCCCGGCCTTTCATGACCCGCTTCCCCGAACCGAACCAGCTTCATGGCGCTCTCCTTCGACAATCCGCGGGTCGCTCCGCATGTCGGGCGCGTGGCAGGATTGTGTGCTTTTTGCAACGGCGGCGTGCAATCCGCGGGCGGAGGCGGTCGTCCAAGGTGCGGGAGCGCGCCGGCTTATCGTTTCTGACTGAACGGTTCAGGCCTCAACCATCGTGTTTTTGCCGCGATCAGCGCGCGAGCAAGCGGCAGAACGGTCGAAAACGGACGAATTTTCGCCAGACGCAACGTCACGCCTGTGTGGGTGGCATGGACCGAGGGCCACAGCCGGCGGGCTTGTGAAGCGCCTCGCGGATTGGCAGAAAGACAGCAACTGGAGCCTCTCGCGCGCCAGAGAACAAGATGATTCGTCGCCAAGGGTGGAACTTCATGGCCTTCCGTCTCAACGCTTCGCTCCGCCTTGCCGCTTCGGTGGCGACCCTCGCCCTGATGGGGAGCGCCGCACAGGCGTCGTCTTTCGCCATCCGGTCGGGCCAGTCGGCCGAAGGCTTGGGCATGGCCTATGCAGGCGCGGCGTCCGGCGGCATCGGGCTGGGCTCGATGGCCTGGAACCCCGCCGCGATCACGCTGTTCGCCGGCCGCCAGAGCCAGTGGAACGCGACCTATCTCTCGACGCAGGCGAAATATACGAACATCGTCACCAACCCGCCCGGTGTGGCGGCGCTTGGGCCCTCCGACAATCTTGGCATCAACGGCGCCTTCATCCCGGCCTCCTACAATGTGTGGCAGCTGACGGACCGCTTCTTCATCGGTCTGACCAACACTGCGCCGTTCGGTTTGCGCTCCAAGCCAGCCGGCTCGGACAACACCTGGGCGGGCCAGACCTATGGCCGCTCGGCGACGATCCGCACGGTGAACATTGCGCCGACGGTCGGCTTCGCGCTGAATGACTGGATCTCGATCGGTGCGGCGCTGCAGCTGCAGTACATCCATGTCGACCAGAAGCAGGCGCTCGCCGCGGTTCCCGGTGCGCCGGGCCTTCAGCTGCGCGGCGACAGCTATGATTTCGGCTATCGCCTGGGCGTGACGATGCGCCCGACCGCGGCGACGACCATCGGCCTGGCCTATCGCTCCGAGATCCGGCAGACGATCCGCGGCTTCGCGAATGCCGGCCTGCCGATCCTGAACGGCGGCGCCGGCTTCGCCCGGGTCTCGCTTGACCTGCCGACCCCGGCATCCGCCGTGTTCGGCGTCAGCCATCGCTTCAATGATCAGTGGCAGGCGCATCTGGGCGTGGAATGGACCCAGTGGAGCCGTCTGAAGAACCTCGCAATCACCAATCTCGGCACGGGCACCCAGCTGACGACCGCTGGCGCACCGGCCTTCGTGCGCTTCAACTACCGTGACAGCTGGTTCCTGTCGGCCGGTGTCGAGTACAACTGGAACCGCGATCTCACCTTGCGCGCCGGCGTCGCTTACGAGTGGTCGGCCGTGACGGACCGCACGCGCACGGTGTTCATCTCGGACAACGACCGCTTCTGGCTGTCGGCCGGCATGAGCTACAAGTTCAGCGAGCGGTTGACCTTCGACCTCGGCTACACCTTCATCGCCGTGAACAAGGCGCGCATCAACTATACGGGCGGCCCCAACGGAACTCCGGCGCCGGGCGCGCTCCAGCTGCAGGCCAGCGCGACGCCGACGATCCATATCGTTTCCGCGGCGCTGACCTATCGCTGGGATGATCCCACGGTCGCCATCCCGACCCCGGCCGTGCGCAAGTGATCAACACACGCCATTGACCGTCACGCGCCATTGAAGCGGATTTTTGTTCGTAACGCCGGCCTTAAAGGCCGGCGTTGTCGTTCGAGGTTCGCGCCGCCCCCTTTCGAGGCCTGTCCATGCGCCAACCGATCCTCTTTCTCATCCGACCCGACACCCATCCCGAGCGACCGGAGGGCTGGTATTGCCCCGATTGCGCGCTCGTCGAGGGCGTGCTGGTTGCCTACCCGCAGCTTCGCGCAGCCATCGACGTGCGCCATGTCGATTTTCCGCGTCCACGGCAGGCCCTGATCGATCTTGTGGGGGAGGGGACGCAGGACTGCCCCTGCCTGCTTCTCGATCCGGCGCTCGGAGCAGCTGATCCGCATCTGGGAGCCGCGTCCGTCATCGGCGGGTGGCGAGTCATCACCGAAAACCTGAAACTGCTCCTCGACACCTTGCCGCGTCTGGCGCCAGGCGTTGGCCGGGCGGGGCGCGGCAGCCTGTTCTGAGCAGGACAGGCTCTAAACCCTGACCATCACATAGGTGCCCGGCGCATCCTCCATCGGCCGATACGTGCTGCTTCCGAGCTTCGTACGCGCCGGAACGCGCGCGGGCGCCTGCGCGTTCAGCCACGCCATCCAGTGCGGCCACCATGAGCCCGGAGTCTCGACCGCGCCGGCCACCCAGTCCTCGAAGCGGCCCGTGGCGGGACCATTGGTCCAGTACTGGTATTTCACCTTGTTCGGCGGATTGACGACGCCAGCGATATGGCCCGAGCCGGACAGCACGAAGGTCACGTCGCCACCGAAGAAGCTGCAGCCCTTGAACACCGATCGTGCCGGGGCGATGTGGTCCTCGCGCGTGGCGAGATTGTAGATCGGGACCGTCACCTTCGACAGGTCGAGCCGGACGCCGCCGATCTTCATGTCGCCCTTCGACAACGTGTTGTTGAGATAGCAGTTGCGCAGATAGAAGGAGTGGTTGGCCTCGGTCATGCGCGTGCTGTCCGAGTTCCAGTACAGCAGGTCGAATGGCGGCGGCGCCTTGCCCTTCAGGTAAGTATTGACCACATTCGACCAGATCAGATCGTTTGGTCTGAGCATGTTGAACGCGCTCGCCATCCGCGAACCATCGAGATAACCCTTCTGGCGCATCTGCGCCTCGATGCTCTGGATCTGCTCCTCATCCACGAAGACCTTGAGTTCGCCGGCGTGCTCGAAATCCACCTGGGTCGTGAAGAAGGTCGCGCTCGAAATGCGGTTGTCGCCCTGCGCCGCCATGTAGGCAAGCGTCACGGCCAGCATCGTGCCGCCGACGCAGTAGCCGATTGCGGCCACATCCGGCTGTCCGGTGATCTCGCAGGCCGCCTTCACGGCGGCCAGAACGCCCTCCTTCATGTAGGCCTCGAAGCCCTTGTTGCGGTGGCGCTCATCCGGATTGACCCAGGATATGCAGAACACCGTCAACCCCTGGTCCACGCACCACTTGATGAAGGATTTCTCCGGGTTCAGATCGAGGATGTAGAACTTGTTGATCCATGGTGGAACGATCACCAGTGGACGCGCCAGCACGGTCCCGGTTGAGGGCGCGTACTGGATGAGTTCGATCAGATCGTTGCGCAGCACGACGCGGCCGGGCGTGATGGCAATATTCTCGCCGACCTTGAAGCGGCTCAGATCTGTCATGCGGACCCTGAGCTCGCCGTGTCCTTGCTCGACATCCTCCGCCAACATGCTCAGGCCGCGAACGAGGTTCTCGCCGCCCTCGCGCATGGTCTCGCGGATCAGCTCGGGGTTGGTGACGATGAAGTTGCTGGGCGCCAGCGCGCTGGACAGCTGCTTGACGTAGAAGCGCGCCTTCTCGCGGGTATGCTCGTCGAGCCCCTCGGCCCGCTCGACGAGGTCCTCCGCCCAGCGGCTCGTGATCAGATAGTACTGCTTGATGAAATCGAAGACCGGGTTGTCCGTCCACTCCGGGTCGGCGAAGCGCGGGTCCTTCGGCTCGGGCTTGGCGATGTCCTCGGCCGGCTCGCCGTGCATCTTGCGCAGCGTCTGCGCCCACAGGCCCATGAAGTTCGAGGCGAGACTCGCCTGGGCTTCGATCGCCCGGGCCGGATCGCGCATCACGCCTTCCGCCACGTGGCCGAGCGTACGCACGAGATCCGCCGCCTCGTCGGTGCCGCCCGTCCTGGCCTCGCCGCGTTCCAATGGCTTCAGGTAGGCGGCGGCCACCTTGCCGGCCTGCTCCACCATGCGCGCGGTGTTGCGGGACAGGGCTTCAAGGTCGGCTCCGAACTCCGGCGCGTCGTGCGATGGTGCGTCGTGCGATGGTGCGTCGTGCTGCGGCGCGGCATGAGGCCGACCCGTCGCCCGTCCGGGTGACGGTGCTGTCGCCGTTGCGGCTTCAGGCTCGAGAGCCGGCGGCGCCGACGCGATGCCCTCGACGCCTTGCGGGGCGGAAGCCTTCGCACGCTTTGCTGTCGTGGTCGATGCGCGCCTGCCCCTCGACCTGCCTGATGAGCCGGCCTTGCCAGTCGTCCCGGCCTTGCCGAAGGTTCCCGGTTCCCGCGCCATCGTCTGCACATGCCTCCCGAACAAGCGCTTGTTAAACCGTCGGCTGCCTTCGCTCAGCCGCGATTTTTGTGTAGTTGTAGCGGGCCGCCGGGCGCTTTGACAAACGCCAAACGGAACAGAAACCATGAGCATCCGTCGCATCACCGCCACAACAGCCTGGCTCGCTGCGCTGGCGACCGGCCTTTCTGCTTGCGGTGAGGCTAACCCCGTGCGCGACGCCGCCCGGAGTGTCGGCCTTGCAGGCCAACCGAGCCCGCCGGCGCCCTTCGTGGTCGAATCGCGCGATCGCGCCCCCACCGGATTCCAGCCTGTCGGCGTCGATGCGCCGCCGCGCGCCGCCCGCCGCAAGACGGCAGAGGAGTTCCGCGCCATGGAAACCCAGCTCGATGCGGACCTTCGGCGCCTGGAGGCGGAAGCGGCGGCCGCGCGCAGGGCTGGCGCAACGCCTCCGCCTGCAGCGCCAAACGCGCCACGATGAGGTGCTCCTCATCGGAAAAATGCAAGTTCATTGCGTTCTCAAGTTCATTTCCCAATGCTAAAGCAATTTTATGCAATCCATGGCGGCGACGCGGCGCGCCTGTGCCGTCCCACCCTGCGAGCCTGAAGGCAAGAGGCCCCTCATGATCACCGAATTTCACCGCATCAAGCGGTTGCCGCCCTACGTTTTCGAGCAGGTCAACAAGATCAAGGCGCAGGAGCGGGCCCGCGGCGTCGACATCGTCGATCTCGGCATGGGCAACCCCGATCTGCCGGCCCCGCGCCATGTCATCGAGAAGCTGGTGGAAACAGCCGGCAAGCCGCGCACCGATCGCTATTCGGCCTCCAGGGGCATCGCCGGTCTGCGTCGCGCGCAGGCCAACTATTATGCCCGCCGCTTCGGCGTGAAGCTCAATCCCGACACGCAGGTGGTGGCGACGCTCGGCTCCAAGGAAGGCTTCGCCAACATGGCGCAGGCGATCACCGGGCCGGGCGATGTCGTGCTGGTGCCGAACCCGAGCTATCCGATCCACGCCTTCGGCTTCCTGATGGCTGGCGGCGTCATCCGCTCCGTTCCGGCCGAACCGACCCCGGCATTCTTCCCGGCGGCGGAGCGCGCGATCATGCACTCGGTGCCCAAGCCGATCGCGCTGGTGGTGTGCTATCCGTCGAATCCGACCGCCTATGTCGCAGACCTCGACTTCTACCGGGACCTGGTCGCCTTCGCGAAGAAGCACGAAATCATCCTCTTGTCGGACCTTGCCTACGCGGAGGTGTATTTCGATGAGGCCAAGCCGCCGCCCTCGGTGCTGCAGGTGCCCGGCGCGATGGACTGCACCGTCGAGTTCACCTCGATGTCAAAGACCTTCTCGATGGCGGGCTGGCGGATGGGGTTTGCTGTCGGCAACGAGCGGCTGCTCGCCGCGCTCAGCCGCGTGAAGTCCTATCTCGACTATGGCGCTTACACGCCGATCCAGGTCGCCGCCGCCGCTGCCCTCAACGGCCCGGATGACTGCATCCGCGAGATGCGCGCTGTCTATCGCGCCCGCCGCGACGTGCTGATCGACAGCTTCGCCAAATCGGGCTGGGACTTGCCGACGCCGGAAGCCTCCATGTTCGCCTGGGTGCCGATTCCCGACAAGTTCAAGGGGCTTGGCAGCCTCGAGTTCTCCAAGCTGCTGATCGAGAAGGCGGAGGTGGCGGTCGCGCCCGGCGTCGGCTTCGGCGAGCATGGCGACGATTTCGTGCGCATCGCGCTGGTCGAGAACGAGCAGCGCATCCGCCAGGCTGCGCGCAACATCGCCCGTTTCCTCAAGACCTCCGACACAACGCTGCACAACGTGCTCGACCTGAAGCGGGCCGGGTGACCGTATCGTGCGGATCGGCGGTCCAGGAACCGGCGGAAGGCGTCGTCGTTATTCCGCCCGACCGCTTGACCGCGCCGCCCACGCATGCGACCGGCCCCTCCCATGAACCTCACTGCCAGGATTGTCGCCGCCGCCTTCTTCAGCGCTGTCGCGGCTCTCGCCGTTGCCTCATGGGACATCGCCCGCGGTCGCGTTCCCGAGACGGCGTCGCCCCTGATGCAGGCCTTGCTGGCCGACCCCGAGAACAGCACCTGTGATCGGGATGTCTCGGGGCTCATGGCGCGCTTCGTCACCCCCGGCATGTCTGCAGAGGCGGCGCAGGCCGTGCTCTCGGAGGCGCGCGTCATCGCGCCGCGCCCCTGGTTCTGGACACCCGTGATGGAGGACCGGCTCGAGCCATCGTCCGAGGGCCTGCGCTTCACACGCGTGCTGCGCTACACGGCCTTCGGCAATCACCGCGTCACCGGCATGGTTCATATCGGCGACGGTCGGGTCGAAAAGGTCACCGCACGATCGGTCTGCGCCTTCGGATAGGCGCCGGCCGTCATTGTGGGCGCAAACGGAGCGATCTGCGCCCATGCTTTCGTGTGGCCCCGCACAAATGGCGCGGCCCTTCGCGTCCCGCCATGACCACGGGCGCACGCAGCCTCATGCCAGGCAGCGTCATGCCACGGGCCGATCCCAGCTCGGGAAAGGGTCGTGCATCGTGGCCCAGCGCTCGGGCGTGAAGCCGATCGCGTCGGCCACAAGGCAGGCGTCGAGTTCGGCCCGGATCTTCGCCTCGTCCATCGGGTTGATGCCGATGAACACGATCTCCTGGCGCCGATCCCCCCAGACCGGGTCGATGTAGGGCTCGATGCTGGCGCGCCATTCCGGTGTTTCTGGCCAGTGCTGCTTCGAGACAGCGGCCCACCAGAGGCCCCGTTTGGCGGTTCGCACCAGCGCACCGGCCTGGGAAATCTCGCCAACATGACGCGGCCGCGTCGCCAGCCAGAAGAAGCCCTTGGCCCGGATCACGCCCGGCCACGGCCGGTCGATGAACGCCTGGAACGCCATCGGATCGAACGGCTTGCGCGCCCGGTAGACGAAGGAGCGCACCCCGTATTCCTCCGTTTCCGGCACATGGTCCCTGAAACCGTAGAGCTCTCTGAACCAGAGTGGATGCGACTGTGCCTGCTCGAAATCGAACAGTCGGGTGTTGAGGATTGCGCGTGGCTCGACAATGCCGAAATCGGTCTCGATCACCTTTGCCGACGGGTTAAGCGACGCGATGATCTGCCGTGCGATCATCCGCTGTTGCGGGGTCGCCGTGCCGACCTTGTTCAGCACGATGACATTGGCGAACTCGATCTGCTCGACCAGCAGGTCGACCAGCGCGCGGCTGTCTTCCTCGCCCGCTGTCTCGCCGCGATCCCTCAGGAAGTCCTGGCTGGAATAGTCCTTCAGCAGGTTGGCTGCGTCCACCACCGTGACCATGGTGTCGAGCCGCGCCACGTCCGACAGGCTGTGACCCTGCTCATCGCGGAAATCGAAGGTAGCGGCCACCGGAAGCGGCTCGCCGATGCCGGTGCTTTCGATCATCAGGTAGTCGAACCGCTTCTCGTCCGCGAGGCGGCGCACCTCGGTCAGCAGGTCGTCGCGCAGCGTGCAGCAGATGCAGCCATTCGACATCTCCACAAGCTTCTCGTCGGTTCGCGACAGGCCGCCATCCTGCGTGACCAACTCCGCGTCGATATTCACCTCGCTCATGTCATTGACGATCACCGCGACCCGCATCCCCTCGCGATTGTTGAGAATGTGGTTGAGCAGCGTCGTCTTGCCCGCGCCGAGAAAGCCCGAGAGCACGGTGACGGGCATGCGCCGATCGCAAGGGCGAGAGGGGGAGTGGGCGTTCATCGCGCGATTTCTCCGGTGTTGAAGCCGTTCAAATTGTGTATAATATAACATACTCAATCAGCAAGGAGGACGCCGCGCGATGTCCATGACCCGACCCATATCTGGAATCCGCCACACAAAGGCGTCGCTGGCCTGCGCGATCGTCGGCGGCTTGTCTGCCGTCGCCGCGCTTTGTTTCTTCGCCGGCACTGGGGAGGCCGCCGCCCAACAGAAGGAGGGGAGCCAGACGGTAAAGGCGCATCGCGCAGTCGTTGCGGATGCCGGCTCGTCAAGGCTGCGTGTCGTCGATCTTGAGACCGGCAAGGTGCTTGTCAACGCCGAACTGGCCAGCCCGGCGCGCCTCACGGCGAGCGAGGGGCGCCGTTATGTCTTTGCTGCCCAGAGCGCAGCCGGGGAGGTCCGGGTGATCGACACCGGCATCCATATTGATGACCATGGCGACCATGCCGATCTGGAGGTCAGCCCGCCGCGAATCCTCCCGCCGGTGCTGAAGGGGCCGAAGCCCTCGCACATCAACTCTGGCGGCGGCCGTATTGCAGTGTTCTTTGATGGCGACGGCACGGTCAAGGTGATAACCGAAGAGGGGTTTGCACGAGGCGATCTCGCAAGGGCCGAGACAGTCGCGACTGGTGTCGCGCATCACGGCGTCGCCAAACCGATCGGCGCGGCATTGGCGGTTTCGACCCCGAAGCAGGGCGAGAATCTGCCCATCGCCATCGCGCTGCATCAGGGCGCGGCTGAGATCCAATCGGTCGATTGCCCGCGCCTGCATGGCGAGGGCAAAAGCGGTCGCTTTACTGCCTTCGGCTGCGCCGACGGCATCGCGCTGTTCGAGGAGACGGCAAGCAGCGTCACCGCGCGCAAGCTTGCCTATCCGGCCTCGCTGCCGATGGGTCGCATGGTGCGCAACCTCGCCGGCGCCAACGGCTATTCGATGCTGGTCGGCGATTTCGGGGCCGACGGCATGGTGGTGATCGACCCGACCCGCGCGGATGGCTTCACCTTCATCCAGCTGCCGGCCAGACGCATCGCCTTCGGTCTTGACAGTAAGGACGGCGACCGATTGTTCGTGCTGGTGGAGGATGGCCGACTTCTCGCCATCAATCCGCTGACGGGCGCAACCATGGCCGAGCGCGCGGTCACCGGCCGCTACAGCATTGAAGCCGGCATCGTGCGCCCGCGCTTGTCGAGCGCAGGCGACATGGTGGTCGTCACCGATCCGGCCACCGCCTCGATCATTGTGGTGGATGCTGCAACACTCGCCGAGCTCCGTCGCATCCCGTTGGAGGGTACGCCCTTCGATGTCGTGGCCGTTGGCGGCACAGGCATGAAGCATTGAGAACGGGGCAGAGTCGCGTGCTGGCCCTTGACCGGTGCGCGTGCTCCGTGCCACGCGGCGCGCCATGATGAAGCCGCTAAATCTCGGCGTCGCGGGCCTCGGCACCGTCGGCGCTGCCGTCATCCGGATCCTGCAGCGTCAGGACAACGCGCTGACCACCCGGTGCGGCCGGGCCGTGCGGGTGGTCGCCGTCTCGGCGCGCGACCGCACCCGTGATCGTGGCGTGGATCTGTCGCCCTTCCGCTGGCTCGATGACCCGGTGGCGATGGCGCGCGACCCGGAGATCGATTGCCTGGTGGAGCTGATGGGCGGCGCGGATGGCCCTGCAAAGGCCGCCGTCGACGCCGCACTGGCTGCGGGCAAGCACGTCGTGACTGCCAACAAGGCCATGCTCTCCCGCCATGGGCTCGCGCAAGCGAAGACTGCGGAGGAAAAGGTGGCGGCCCGCGCCTTCGATGGCTGGTTCGCCGGCG
>CAZDUL010000103.1:0-10424 GCA_964508635.1 uncultured Allobosea sp.
CCTGCCTCCCGCCAGGCGCGGGCACCGCCCTTGTTGCCGGCCAGGGCGCGGTGAGGGCCTGGCTGTGCCGTCTGAGCAGCGGGGAGCTGGCGATGGAGGCAGGCGATATCCGCGTCTCGAAGGGAGCCCTCATCGGCGCCGTCGCGGGGGCGGCCCCGGGCGGGCCTCAGAACCGTATCGAGGTCGTGCTCGCCTCAGACACCGGTCGCGCCCCACAGATGGCTCAGGCGCAGCTCACCACCGTTCCGCTGCGTCGCGCCGAGATCGAGACCCGGCTGGCGGATATCGGCGCCTGGTCGGCGCAGGCGCGGGCCAGCGCCATCCTGCACGGACTCGGCTTCGGCACCGAGGCGCAATGCAAGCCCTGCTCGGCCTTTTCGGGCGGATGGCGCATGCGCGTCGCGCTGGCCGCCGTGCTGTTCACCGAGCCCGACCTGCTGCTCCTCGACGAGCCGACAAACTATCTCGACCTCGAGGGCACGCTCTGGCTTTACGATTACCTGGCCCGATACCCGCACATGGCGCTGATCATCAGCCATGATCGGGAGCTTCTCGACACCTGCGTCGACCACATCCTCCATCTCGATGGCGGCAAGCTCACGCTTTATCGCGGCGGCTACTCCAGTTTCGAGCGCCAGCGCGCCGAGCAGATCGCGCTCGCCGGCAAGGCGCGCGACAGGCAGGAGGCCGAGCGCAAGCGCCTGCAGGCCTTCGTCGATCGCTTCAAGGCGAAGGCATCGAAGGCGAGGCAGGCGCAGTCGCGCGTCAAGCGTCTGGAAAAGCTGCAGCCGATCGCCGCCATCGCGGAGTCGGAGGTTCTGCCCTTTGATTTTCCGGCCCCGAAGCGGCAGATGTCGCCGCCGCTGCTGGCGATGGAGGGTGTCAGCGTCGGTTATGGCGAGCGCCCTGTGCTCACGCGCCTCAACCTGACGCTCCTGCCTGACGACCGGATCGCGCTTCTCGGTGCGAACGGCAACGGAAAGTCGACCTTCTGCAAGCTGGTCGCCGGGCGGCTGGAGCCGATGGGCGGCGAGGTGCGCCGGTCCATCAAGCTTCAGACGGCCTATTTCGCCCAGCACCAGCTGGACGAGTTGCGCCCCGCCGAAAGCGTGTTCCAGCATCTGGTTCCGCTGATGCCGGACCAGCCGGAGGCGCGAATCCGGGCCCGTGCAGCCCGGATCGGCTTCCCGGGTCTGAAGGCCGATACGCCGGTGGCGCAGCTATCGGGCGGCGAGAAGGCGCGGCTGATGCTGGGCCTCGCCACCTTCCACGGGCCCCATCTCCTGATCCTCGACGAGCCGACGAACCACCTCGACATCGACAGCCGCACGGCGCTGATGGAAGCCATCAACGCCTATCCCGGCGCCGTCATCCTTGTGAGTCACGACCGCTTCCTGATCGAGGCCTGTGCGGAACGGCTATGGCTGGTCGAGGGCGGTAGCGTGCAGGTCTTCGACGGCGACATGGAGGATTACCGCGCCCGCATCCTGGCAGGTCCGCCCAAGCCGCAAAGGCGCGCATCGGCTTCCGCTCCTGGTCCGCGGCCGTCGCCCGATCAGCCCCGCAAGCCCTCCCGCAGCAAGCTCGAGAAGCGACTGGCCGAGATCGAGGCCGAGATGGCCAGGCTGCAAGCCCTGGCCGAACGCATCGACACGGCGCTCGCCAATCCCGAGACCTTCGCGCGCGAAGCGGCGAAGGCCGGCAAGCTGGCCGCCGATCGTGCCATTCTGGCCGAACGGATCGCGCGGCTCGAGGACGAGTGGCTGAGCGTGAGCGGAGAGCTGGAGGGCGCTTGAGGCCTCCCTGCAAGTCAGTCCGAGCGCGTCATGGGCGGGGCATCGGGGCCGCGGCGTTCGCACTCTGCCTTGTCCAGCCCCGGCGCGCAGGATCCAAGACCGTGCGGCCCAGCTGCATCGGGCCAGGGATTCGCGATTCCAGGCCCGCCGATGGCGTGTCGCTCGGACATGATGCCGACTCTCACCCCTGCCCCGGCCGCACGATGCGGATCAGCTTGTTGTCGCTGAACAGGTAGAGCTCGCGCCCGCCCGGTTCGCTGTAGAGCACCTGCACCTCGCGCTGGCCGCGCCCGCTCTCGCCGATCAGCACGTCCGTCGGAGGCGAGCCTTTCAGCCGCACGAGGTCGCATTCGCCGATGCCGAGCGCAATCGACTGCGCACGAGACGAAACATCGACGTCACCGCCATCGCAGGTGCCGTCGGGATTGAGCTGCGGCCCGCCCGGGGAGCTGCGCACCGGCACGCTTGCCGTGTTCATCAATGCGAAGCCGCCGATATCGAGCGAGCAGCCGGCGAGCACCGACGCGACGAGGCAGGCCATGGTGGGAAACCGATGGATCACGCCTTTTTCTCCCAGCGCCCTTCCGGCGTCTGCTGCCAGTAGCTGGCGGCAAGACCCGCTGCCTTCACGGTCTTCCAGTCTTCGCGCGCTGCCGCGAGCGCGGCTGGATCCTCGCCGTCGAACATCAGCACGACGCGCTCATAGCCGACGAGATCGGCTCCGTAGCGCGCGCCATCCACAAGAAACCGGACCGCCGCGCCGTTGGCATTGCCGCGCCCGGTCGTGATAAGGATCGGGTGCAGGGCGCTGTCCTCCTCGCCGTCGAGGCCATGCGCAAGGAAGCTGCGGTCGGAGTAGGTCCACAACACATCGTCCAGAGCCCTGCAGCGATCCTGCGATGTCGCCTCGATCACGGCGCGCCAGCCGCGCTCGCGCGTCTTTTCGAGCAGGACAGGCAAGGCCTTGTCCAGCGGTTGCCTCTGCAGATGGTAGAACCAGACATCCATCGGCGGGCGTTTCAACCCTCGTAGTGATCCGCCACCAGCCGGTCGAGCAGGCGCACGCCCCAACCGGACGCCCAGCCCTTGTTGATCTCGCTTTGCGGCGAGCCCATCGCGGTGCCGGCAATGTCGAGATGCGCCCAGGGCGTGCCGTTGACGAAGCGCTTGAGGAAGTGCGCGGCGGTGATGGAGCCGGCGTCGCGGCCGGCGGAGTTCTTCACGTCCGCGAACTTCGAATCGATCAACTTGTCGTAGGCGGGACCCATCGGCATGCGCCAGACGGCCTCGCCGGTCGCCTTGCCGGCAGCCGCGATGCGTTCGGCCAGCGTGTCGTCGTTGGAGAACAGCCCGGCATGCTCCTTGCCGAGCGCCACCAGGATCGCGCCGGTCAGAGTCGCCAGATCGACCATGAACGATGGCTTGTAGGTATCCTGCACATGCCAGAGAAGGTCGGCCAGCACGAGACGCCCCTCGGCGTCCGTGTTGATGATCTCGATGGTCTGTCCCGACAGCGAAGTGACGATGTCTCCCGGGCGCTGCGCCTTGCCGTCGGGCATGTTCTCGACCAGCCCGATGGCGCCGATGACATTGGCCTTCGCCTTGCGGCTGGCCAGCGTGTGCATGAGCCCGAGCACGACCGCCGCGCCCGCCATGTCGCCCTTCATGTCCTCCATGCCGCCCGCCGGCTTGATCGAGATGCCGCCGGTGTCGAAAACCACGCCCTTGCCGATGAAGGCAATGGGCTGCTTGTCGGCCTTCGCGCCGTTCCAGCGCATTATCGCGACCTTGCTCTCGCGGTGGGAGCCCTGCCCGACGCCAAGCAGCGCACGCATGCCGAGCTTCTTCAGCTGCTTTTCGCCAAGCACCTCGACCTCGACGCCGAGCCTCGTCAACGACTCGGCCTGCGCTGCCAGTTCCTCAGGACCCAGCACATTGGGAGGCTCGTTGACGAGCGTGCGCGTCAGGCAGACGCCCTGCGCCACGGCGTCCACTCCCTTGAGCGCGCGCTTGACCTTCAGCGTATCGGCGACGTGCAGATGGAGCGCGCGGGAAGCCCCGCTCTCCCCCTCGTCCTTCTTGGTCTTGTAGCGGTCGAACGCGTAACAGCGCAGGCGCGCGCCCAAGGCGATGTCCGCCGCCTCGCCGGCGGAGAACGCCTGCTCGCCAGCCGCGAGATGCGCGGCCAGCGCACGGCCCTCGGCAATCTTTCCGCCGAGGGCGCCACCAACCATCACCCAGTCGATCTGCCCGCGTTCGGCAACGGGGCCCAGCCCGATGACCACAAGCCGGGACAGGCCGGTCTCGGCCGGCGCGATGAAGTCGAAGGCTGCGTTGAGCTTGCCCTTGAACCGACCGATCTCCATGGCCCGGGCGGCTGCCGCGGCGACCGTGGCCGGAAGCTGCGCCGGCAAGACCAGATCGTCGTGCACGAAAATGGCCAGATCGCCCTCCGCGGCCGGAGCAAGGGGTTTCAATTCCACGGTCAGACGTTCGGCCATGCTTCAATCCATTATCAGGGTCAGACGGTGCCGCACCGCTTGCGTGACGGTAAGGCGGCGTGACATCTGGTGTTGTAATCGAGCCCGGCGCGCTCACAAGGGCGCGTGGCGGCACTTCAGCCACAAACTCGCCGTGTTCGGGCTTTTGTGACATGTGAGGAGCTGGGGCTGCGTGCAGGCGGACGTCTCGCGTCGATGAGGGTGGCTCATCGCTGAGGGTCGTTGCCGGCGGCACATCGCGAACGGGGCTGGCGAAGGGTTCCATGTCATTCGGGCTGCTCGAGCGGTATCTGTTCCGCACCATGCTTGTGGCGGCAATCGCCTGCCTCGTGTCGCTCACGCTGGTGATCTGGATCACGTCCGCGTTGCGTGAGCTCAATCTGGTGACGGGCAAGGGCCAGACGATCCTCGTCTTCCTGCGCTTCACGCTGTTGTCGCTCCCGGCGCTTGTGGTGGTGATCTCGCCGCTCGCCGTGTTCGTGGCGGCCGTCTATGCGCTCAACAAGTTCAACAGCGATTCCGAATTGATCGTGATGAGCGCCTCGGGGGTTTCGCCCGGGCGGTTGCTTCGCCCGTTCATCGCGCTCGGGCTTCTGGCGAGCGTGCTCGTCGGCATCATGACCGTCTACGTCATGCCAGCGAGCTTCCGCGAACTGCGCGACATGATCACCCAGATCCGCGCTGACTTCCTGAGCAACGTTGTCAAGGAAGGCCAGTTCACCACCATCGACGCAGGCCTGACTTTCCACTACCGGGAACGATCCGGCGAGGCATTGCTGGGCATCTTCTTCCAGGACCGGCGCGATCCCGCTCGGACCGCATATTATATCGCGGAACGCGGCCAAACGATCGATGTCGAGGGGCGTTCGTTCCTCGTGCTGGAGCAGGGCTCGATCCAGCGGCGGGACGCGCAATCCCGGGACAATTCCATCGTCACCTTCGAGCGCTACGGGGTTGACCTGTCCTCGTTCGGGCAGGATGGCCTGACTATCATTCTCAAGCCTCGCGAACGGTCCACCGCCGAACTGCTGTTTCCGGACGAAAACGAGGACTATTATCGCCAGCAGCGCGGCCGGTTCCGGGCCGAACTGCATGACCGCTTTCTCGCGCCGATTTATGTCCTCGCCTTCGTGCTGATCGCCTTTGCAGCGCTCGGCGAGCCACGCACCACGCGACAGGGGCGCGGCCTGGCCATCGCCGGGGCGGTGCTTGCGGTGCTGACGGTGCGCATCGCCGGCTTCGCACTCTCGAGCGCCATGGTGCGCTCGCCGGCACTCGTGCCTGTCGCCTATGCGGTGCCGGTTCTGGCAGGCCTCGGTGCGCTGCTGCTGATCTTCGCGCGCCAACAGGTCACGCCCTGGCTGGCGCGAGCCAGCGCATGGTTCGATGCGCGTCTGGAAAGCGCCCGCCGGCGGATTGCGAGACCGGCATGATCCTGTCCGGCAAGACCTTGGGCCTCTACATCGCCGGCCGTTTCATCAAGTCGATCGGCGTGGTGTTTCTCACGATCTATGCGCTGATCGTGACACTCGATTTCGTGGAGTTGATGCGCCGGGCCGGAGACGCCGAAAATGCCTCGGCGGGGCTGATGGCGACGCTCGCCTTCTATCGCGCGCCCTCGATCTCGGAACAGGTTCTGCCGTTTGCGGTGCTGTTCGGAGCCATGTCGGCGCTGCTCAATCTCAGCCGCAAGCTCGAACTGGTCGTGGCCCGCGCAGCCGGCATCTCGGCGTGGCAGTTTCTCACGCCCGGCATCGTGGTCGGGGCGATGGTTGGCCTCGTCGCGGTCATGGCCTTCAATCCGCTCGCGGCGCATCTGAAGCAGCGCGCCTCGCTCATCGAGGCCAAGATCTTCTCCAAGAGCGGGCGTGTTCCGGGTTCCGACGAGCTCTGGCTGCGCCAGCGCAGCGTCGACGGGCAAGCCATCATCCGCGCGGTGTCCACCTCCGATCAGGGGCGCGTGCTCAACCAGGCGACGTTCTTCGTCTTCGATCAGCGCGGCGCCTTCCTCGAGCGGATCGAGGCCGCGACGGCAACACTGTTCGACGGCTACTGGGAGCTTGCCGACGTCCGCGTGATCTCGACCCTCGACGAACCGCAGTCTTACAGGACCTACAAGCTCGCCACCAACCTCGAACTCGAGCAGGTGCGCCGCACCTTCACCGCGCCCGAACAGGTCGGCTACTGGGATCTCGACGAGGTGATCGACCGTACCGAACGCGCAGGGATTGACGCCACCCGCTACAGGCTGCAGCAAGCGGCACTGAACGCGCGCCCGCTGCTTCTCGTCGCCATGATTCTCGTCGCCGCCACAGTTTCCTTAAGATTTTTCCGATTTGGTGGCGTGGCCCGTATGGTGCTGGGTGGCGTCGTGGCAGGGTTCGTGCTTTACGTCGTCACCGAGCTGACGGAGGATCTCGGCGCCAACGGGTTCATCGCACCCGTCACGGCGGCGTGGTTTCCGGCCATCCTGGGGAGTTTGCTGGGCGTGCTGGTCCTTCTCCACCAGGAGGACGGGTGAATGCCAGCGATGCGTAGGGACTGGGTGGAGCGTATGAGCGCTGGCACGGGACGGATGCTCCGTCTGATGGCCGGAACGGGCCTCGCGTCCGTTCTCGCGCTATCCCATGCCCTTGCCCAGGCCCCGCGGGGGCAGCAGCCTGCCCTGCCGCAGCCCGGAGCTCGGGACCGGATGCTCATCGAGGCGCGCGAGCTGGTCTACAACAACGACCGCAACACGGTCGAAGCCATCGGCGATGTGCAGATCTTCTACCAGGGCCGCACGCTCGAGGCCGACAGGGTCATCTACAACCAGAAGACCAAGCGGGTCTTTGCCGAAGGCAACGCCCGCCTCACCGAGAGCAACGGCCAGGTCGTCACCGGTAGCCGGTTTGAGCTGACCGACGATTTCCGCGACGGCTTCATCGACTCGCTTCGCACCCAGAACCCGGATCGCAGCCGCTTTTCCGCCCCGCGGGCGGAGCGGTCCGGCGGCGACACCGTGTCCTTCGAGACCGGCACCTACACCGCTTGCGAGCCCTGCAAGGACAATCCCGCCAAGCCGCCTCTCTGGCAGGTCAAGTCGCAGCGCATCATCCACAAGGGCGACGAGAAGACCATCTACTTCGAAGGTTCGACCCTCGAATTCGCCGGCGTCCCGATCGCCTACGTTCCATACTTCTGGGCGCCGGATTCGACCGTGCGTCGCAAGACGGGCCTGCTGGCGCCGACGATCTATTCGTCGAATTCGCTCGGCGTCGGCATTGGCGTGCCTGTATTCATCAACCTCGCCCCGAACTACGACCTGACGCTGACGCCCACCGTGCTGTCGCGCCAGGGTTTCCTCGGCGTCGCGGAATGGCGGCATCGGCTGGTCAACGGCTCCTATTCGATCCGCGCCGCCGGCATCTTCCAGTCCGACCCCAAGGCCTTCGCCGACCCGCCCCTGGGCGCAGGCGATCGTCGCTTCCGCGGCTCCGTCGAGTCACGCGGTCGCTTCGACATCAACCAGAACTGGCGTTTCGGGTGGGATATCGCCGGCTCGACCGATCGGTTCTTCTACAACAACTACCGCATCCGCCCGACCGGCCTGACCTCGACCTTCTTCCGGGAAGTGACCTCGACGGCCTATCTCAACGGCCAGAGCGCCAATGCCTGGTTCGACATGCGCGCCTACCATTTCCGGCCGCTCAGCTATGTCGATTGGCAACAGCAGCAGCCCATCGTCCACCCCGCGCTGGAGTACAACAAGCGCTTCGACGGTCCGGGCCTTCTGGGCGGAGAGGTCACGGTAGAGGCCAACATCACGAGCCTGAGCCGCGAGGCTGCGGGCTTCCAGACGATACCCAATCCGGGCAACCATTTCGGCCGTCGCTATCTGGGCGTGCGCAACGCCGTGGATGCCAACGGCAACCCGATTTCGGTCGCTGATTTCTACGAGGGCTGCTTTCTCTACCAGCGGGGCGAGTGCCTGTTGCGCGGGATCGGCGGCACGGCCTCGCGCGCCTCGATCGGCGTCTCGTGGCGCCGCCAGATGGTCGATCCGCTCGGTCAGGTCTGGACGCCGTTCGCCTCGTTCCGTGTCGACGGCTTCTACACGACCCTGAACACCGGCGGCTTCACCGGCATCAACGATCAGCAGGTCGGCTTCGGCGCACGCGAGGGGTCGTTCGCCCGCATCATGCCGGCGATCGGGCTGACCTACGCCTACCCGCTCGTCATCGGCAACGGCGGGGCCGGCGCGCACATCGTCTCGCCGGTTGTGCAGATCGTCGCCCGCCCGAACGAAACCAAGATCGCGCGAACGCCCAACGAGGATTCGCAGAGCCTCGTCTTCGACGACTCGAACCTGTTCCAGATGAGCCGCTTCTCCGGCTACGATCGGAACGAGGGCGGCGTTCGCCTGAATTATGGCGTGCAGTATTCGGGCGTCTTCGCCAATGGCGCCACGGCCAACGCGCTGTTCGGACAGTCCTATCAGCTGGCAGGCGTCAACTCCTATGCCGTGGCCGACATCGCCGGCGGCGGGCTGAATTCCGGCCTCGAAACGCGTCAATCGGACTATGTCGGCCGGATTCAGGTGGCACCCACGCCCTACGGCATCGTCACCGCGAAGGGCCGGTTCGACCAGCGCACCTTCTCCGCGAAGGCTCTGGAGGTCTCCGCCTTCGGGCGGGTCGATCCCGTCTGGGCGAGCGTCACCTATGCGCGTTACGATGCCCAACCCGATCGCGCGCAGCCCTTCCGGCGCGAGGGGATCGCTTTCGGCGGCGGCGTGAAGCTCGGCCAGTTCTGGAGCATGCGCGGCAGCGTGCTCTATGACCTCGACCAGTATCTGTCGCGTCGCTCGGTGGCGCTGGCGAACGGGCAACCCGACCCGAAGTCGCCGCGCTGGACCGTGTCCTCGCTCGGCCTCGGCCTCAACTACACCGACGAGTGCACGGTCTTCGACGTGAGCTATTTCACGTCGTTCCGCGACAAGGCGAGCGGCGAGCGCACCACCACCAATCAGGGCGTCCTTCTGCGCCTCGAACTTCGCACGCTCGGCGAGGTCGGCTTCCGGCAGTCCATCGGCGAGCAGACGGGTGCCTCCGTGGACGGCATCCGCGCGCCCTGAACACTGGCCGATGGGTGACGCCACCCTTGTTCTCACGCAAGGCGATCCTGCCGGGATCGGGCCCGAGCTTGCGCTGGCACTCTGGCGTGATCGCCGTATCCTTTACACGCCCCCGTTTGCCCTGATCGCTTCGGCGGCACTGATGAGGGCGCGCGCGGCGGTCCTGGCGTCTGACGTCCCGATCGCGACCGCATCAACCCCGGGTGTCGCCGCCCGCATCTTCCCGAACGCCTTGCCGGTTCTGGATCTCGACGCGGATGCCCCGGCCGATGCCGTGCGCGCAACCGCCTCGTGCCAGCCGGGCAAGCCCGACCCCGGGACGGCGGCGGTCACGCTGCTCTCGATCGAACGCGCGGTGGCGCTGGTGCGGGCGGGGGAGGCCGGCGCCCTCGTCACCAACCCGATCGCCAAGGCCATTGTCTATGCCGCCGGTTTTCGCCATCCCGGCCACACCGAATATCTGGCCGCGCTCGCCACCACGCCCGGCGAGCCGCCACCCCGCCCGGTGATGCTGATCTGGAGCGAGGCGCTCGCCGTCGTGCCGGTGACCATACACATGCCGCTTGCAGCCGTGCCCGGAGCCCTGACCATCGACCTGATCGTCGAGACCGGCAGGATCGTCGCCGGGAGCTGGCGTCGCCTGTTCAAGGTCGAGCGGCCGCGCCTTGCCATCGCGGGGCTCAATCCCCACGCCGGAGAAGGCGGCACGCTGGGCGCGGAAGACGAGGCGATCGTGCGTCCGGCTGTCGCGGCGCTCAAGGCGATGGGCATCGATGCGCGCGGCCCCCTGCCCGCCGATACGATGTTCCATGCGCGAGCGCGCGCCGGCTATGACGCCGCCACCACGATGTATCACGATCAGGGGTTGATCCCGGCCAAGACGCTGGCCTTCGGCGAGGGGGTGAACGTGACGCTGGGCCTGCCCCTCCTCCGGCCATCGCCGGATCATGGCTCGGCCTTAGAGCGGTCCTCTCTCCTCTTCTGACGCTGCCGACGCTCCCCCCTGTGCAA
>CAZDUL010000104.1:0-8858 GCA_964508635.1 uncultured Allobosea sp.
CGGGTTGCACACGTGACCGCCACAGGCACGATCGTCGGCAGCGTCAGATGGGTATGAGACAAGGGGCGAGGACGGGGCGGGGGCCTCCCGCGTCTATGCGCGACCGGCCGATCCGAAGGCGCGGGCCGCGCCTGTTCGCGTGGCAATCCTCATCGGCGGGCTCGGCATCAGCGCAGCCGCTACGAGCGAAGCGATTTCGCGCCTGCCGGCGGATGTGAGCTTCGCCTTCGCGCCTTATGGCGGCGACCTGGAGCGGCAGGTGCAGCGTGCCCGGTCGGACGGACACGAGGTGTTCCTGCAGGCGCCGATGGAGCCGTTCGACTATCCGGACAACGATCCGGGACCGCACACGCTGACGGTCGGTGCCGGCACACAGGACAATCTGGAGCGGTTGCGCTGGGTGCTGGGCCGTTTTCCCGGCTATGTGGGCGTGGTCAATTTCATGGGCGCGCGCTTCGCCTCGCAGGAAGAGGCGCTGGCGCCGGTGCTGCGCGAGATCGCCGAGCGAGGATTGATGGTCGTCGACGATGGCAGTTCGGCGCGCAGCCTCATCCCGCGCGTCGCCGCAGGCTACCGCGCACCGACCGTGCGCGCCGATGTCGTCCTTGATCTCCAGCCCCGTGCCGACAGCATCGATCGTGAGCTGGCGCGGCTTGAGCAACTTGCTCGCGAGCGCGGCCTTGCGGTCGCCAGCGCCAGCGCGCTTCCGGTGACGATCGAGCGGTTGAGCCGCTGGCTGCGGGGTGCCGAGCAGCGCGGCGTGCAGCTGATCCCCATCAGTGCGGTCGGATTGCAGCGCGCCCAGGCCACGGGGTCGATCCGGTGAGCGCCGCAATCCGATACAATTCACCGCAGCCTTCTCAGGTGCCGCATGAGGGCTACCGCCCCTGCGTCGGCGTGGCGCTGTTCAATCGTGACGGGCTGGTGTTCATCGGGCGGCGGATCGGGCTTGCGCCCGACGATGCCCATGCCTGGCAGATGCCGCAGGGTGGCATCGATCCCGGCGAGAGTCCCGTGTCGGCTGCGCGTCGCGAATTGGCCGAGGAGACCGGCGTCGTGTCCGCACAGCTGCTGGCGGAAGCCCCCGTATGGCTGGCCTATGATCTGCCCGACTGGGTGGAGGGCGAGCGCTGGAAGGATCGCTGGCGGGGTCAGACCCAGCGCTGGTTCGCGTTCCGCCACACTGGCGACGACGCGGCGATCAACATCGCGGCACCTCTGGGGCACAAGGCGGAGTTTTCGGCCTGGCGCTGGGAGCGGCTGGACCGGACCCCCGACCTGATCGTGCCGTTCAAACGCGCTGTTTATCAGGAGGTTGCGAAACTGTTTGCCGGCTTCAGTATTTCGGCATAGTGTCATCGTTTCGAAACACTTCGACCCCACCATGACCGGATGAGCGATTCGATCGATCGGCTTTACCAATCCGTGCTCGCCGCCCGCACCCGCGATCCGGCATATTCCCGCACGGCCAAGCTGATCAACGACGGTATCGCGAAGATGGCCAAGAAACTGGCCGAAGAGGCGGTCGAGGTCGGGCTTGACGCCGTTCAGGGCAACCGCGAAGCGGTCATCCGTGAAACGGCCGACCTGATGTACAATCTGGTGGTGGTGCTGGCCGAAACCGGTGTCGCTCCCGACGAGGTCTGGCGCGAGATGGATCGTCGCGAGCAGATGTATGGCATCGCTGAGAAGGTGCCCAAGCCGCGCGCGGCGGGTGTCAGCCGGCCCGTGGAGGCTCATCCGCGGATCGCCAAGGTGCGCCGTTGAGGCGTCGTTCCCTGTCGCACGTTCGGCGGGCGCGACAGCGTGTCGCGCGGATGTTTGGCATTGCCTTGATCCAGCCGCGATGTCATGGCGTATCGAGAATGAACGTTCATTCTCGCTGCCCCAGGCCATGTGGCGGATCCCGTCATGAATCAACACACCCCTCAGCCTCAGGCTGCCCAGGGCTCCGATCATCGCCAGCGCATCCTCGAGGCTGCGCGACGGTGTTTCGTGCGCTCGGGTTTTCATCGCGCGACGATGCAGGATGTGGCGGCGGAGGCTGGCATGAGCGCCGGCAACATCTACCGCTATTTTCCGTCGAAGGACGCGATCATACGGGGTCTGTCCGCCCTTGATCGGGCGGAACTCGCGCGCTCCTTCGAGGCGCTGCAGGCTTCGACCGATCCGTTCGGCGACTTCATGGCGCTGGGCCGGCATCACCTTGTCGACGAGCCGCGCGAGCGGGCCGTGTTTGCGGTCGATCTGTGGGCGGAGGCATCACGCGATCCGGAGCTTGCCGCGCTGTGCCGCGAGTTCGATGCCGATATCCGGCGCATGATGGCGGACTTCGTCGACCAGGTGATCCCGGTCGACCGCGTCTTCGATCGGGCCGGACTTGTCGAGCTTCTTCTGACGCTTGCCGATGGGCTTCTGGTCCGGCGGGCGCGGGATGACGCGTTTTCGGCCGCGCCGTACCTGCCGCATTTCGCGGCGCTCATCCAGCTGGCGGCTGGCGGCCAGATCCCTTCACTGCAATGCGGGGCTCGCGACAGCGCTCCCGCGACAGCTTCAGGAGCCTCGACGTGATGCGTAACCCAGCTGTCAAGGCGGTTCTCGTGGCCCTTGGACTTGTGGCCGCTCCTGTTCTTGCGCAAACACAAGGCGCCCCGTCGTCCACCGCGCGGGCGCAGGCCAGCAATGCGCAGCCTCGGCCACCGGCAATCACCGTTGCCGAGGTGACGCGGTCCGAGGTCGTGGCCAGGATCCTTGTCTCTGGCACGCTTGTGGCCCGCGAGGAGGTGCTGGTGACCCCGCAGGTCGATGGCCTCGCCATCGTCGAGCTTCTCGCCGAAGAAGGCCAGCGGGTGGAGGCTGGGCAGGTGCTGGCGCGGCTCAACCGGGCGCAGCTCGACGTTGCGCTCAGCCAGAATGCGGCCCAGATCCAGCGGGTCGAGGCCGCGATCGCGCAGGCGAACGCCCAGATCGCCGAGGCCGAGGCTGCCAACACCCAGGCGCAGAATGCGTTGCGCCGCACCCAGACGCTGCGAGCCGAAGGCGTGGCGACGGCCGACATCTTCGACCAACGCCTCGCGGCCGCCCGCGCCGCGGAGGCGCGGCTGACGGCCGCGCGGCAGGGGCTGGCCATCGCCGAGGCCGAACTCGCGGCCGCCCGAGCGCAGCGTGACGACATCCAGCTGCGCATCGCACGGTCCGAGATCAGGGCCCCGCGCGGTGGCGTCATCAGCCGGCGCAATGCGCGGCTCGGGCAGATCGCCGGCATGGCGGCGCCGGAGCCGCTGTTTCGCATCATTGCCGACGGCGCAGTCGAGCTGGAAGCGGAGGTGCCGGAGGCGGACCTGCCGCGGATCGCCGTCGGCCAGCGGGTCGATGTCACGCCCGCCGGTGCGACCGGCGCGCTTGCAGGAACGATCCGGCTGATCCCGCGCGAGGTCGACCGCGCCAGCCGGCTCGGGCGTGTTCGCGTGACGCTTCCCGAGGCAGGCGCGCCCTCGGTCGGCGTGTTCGCGCGCGGGGTGATCGAGGTCGACCGCCGGGTGGCGCTGACCGTTCCGGTTTCGGCCGTCACCTATCGACGCGACGGCAGCACCGTGCAGATCGTCGAGAACGACACGGTCCGCACCCGTCCGGTGAAGCTGGGCATTTCCGGGGCGGGTCGTGTCGAGGTCGTTGAAGGCCTGCGCGAGGGCGACAGGATCGTCGCCCGCGCCGGAACCTTCCTGCGCGACGGGGACATCATCACGCCCACGATGGCCGCCGTGAACTGACCGGCAGGCAAGGACAGTCCACATGAGCGTCAACTTTTCGGCCTGGTCGATCCGAAAGCCGGTTCCGTCCATCCTGCTGTTCGTCGTGCTGTGCGTGCTCGGCCTGATCAGCTTCGTGAAGCTGCCGGTAACGCGCTTTCCCAACATCGACGTGCCGCTCGTGTCGGTGGTGGTCACGCAGGCCGGGGCCGCGCCGTCCGAGCTCGAAAGCCAGATCACCAAGCGCGTCGAGGATGCGGTGGCGAACCTCACCGGCGTCAAGCGCAGCTTCTCGACGCTCACCGATGGCCAGTCGCAAACCGTCGTCGAGTTCAGGCTGGAGGTGAACTCGGATCGCGCGCTGAACGACGTCAAGGACGCGATCGCCAAGATCCGGGCGGATCTGCCGCGCGGGATCGACGAGCCGATCATCCAGAAGATCGACGTCGAGGGCCAGTCCATCCTCACCTACGCCGTCTCGTCGCCCGGCAAGACCCTGGAGCAGCTCTCCTGGCATGTGGACGACGTGATCGCCCGCGAGTTGCAGAGCCTGCGCGGCGTCGGCCGCGTCGATCGCTATGGCGGCGTGGACCGCGAGATCCGCATCTCGCTCGATCCGGACCGCCTCCTGGCGCTCGGCATCACGGCGGCGGAGGTCAACCGTCAGGTTCGGGCCACCAATGTGGACCTCGCCGGCGGTCGCGGCGAGGTCGGCGGGCAGGAGCAGTCGATCCGCACGCTCGCCGGCGCGCGCACGGTGGAGGATCTGGCCAACGCGAGGATCGTGCTGAGCGGCGGGCGGGAGGTCAGGCTCGCCGATCTCGGCACGGTCGAGGACAGCAATTCCGAGCCGCGCAGCTTCGGGCGGCTTAACGGCCAGCCTGTGGTGGCCTTCTCGGTGTTCAGGGCAAAGGGCGCAAGCGAGCTGTCCGTCAAGGAGGTGGTCGAGGCGCGGATCGCCCAGCTGCGGGACCGTAACCCGGATATCGGCATCACGCTGATCGACGATGCGGTCGCGTTCACCTTCGGCAATTACAAATCGGCGATGGCGACGCTGCTGGAAGGCGCGGCGCTGGCGGTTCTGGTGGTGTTCGTGTTCCTGCGCAACTGGCGCGCCACGCTCATCACCGCGGTCGCGCTGCCGCTCTCGGCCATCCCCACCTTCTGGGTGATGGACCTGCTCGGATTCTCCCTCAATCTGGTGAGCCTGCTCGGCATCACGCTGGTGACGGGTATCCTCGTCGACGATGCCATCGTCGAGATCGAGAACATGGTGCGCCACATGCGGATGGGCAAATCGCCCTACCGCGCCGCGATGGAAGCCGCCGACGAGATCGGCCTCGCGGTGATCGCCACCACGCTCACCATCGTCGCCATCTTCGCACCAGTGTCGTTCATGCCCGGGGTCGCGGGGCAATACTTCAAGCAGTTCGGGCTGACCGTCGCCGTGGCGGTGCTGTTCTCGCTGGTCGTGGCGCGGCTGATCACGCCGATGATGGGCGCCTACCTGATGCGGGAGACCAAGCACCGCGAGGAAAAGGACGGCTGGCTGATGCGCGGCTATCTCGCCTTCCTCGCGTTCACGCTGAAGAGCTGGCGGCTGGGGCCCGGCCGTTTCAAGCTGCCGGTATCCAACGCCTACCTGACGATGATCGTGGGCTTCCTGCTGCTGGCTGCGTCGATCTGGGCCACGGCGCTGCTTCCCACCGCCTTCCTGCCGGACGAGGACAATTCGCGCGTCGTCGCCAATGTCGAGCTGCCGCCCGGATCGACCATCGACGACACGCGCGCGGCGACCGACGAGATCGTCCGTCGCCTGCGCGAGCACCCGGAGGTGAAGCACGTTTTCGCCCTGGGCGGAGCCTCGGCAACCGGTCAGCGCGAGGTCCGCCGCGCGGCGCTGTTCATCCGGCTCGTCCCCAAGACCGAGCGCAGCATCCCGCAGAAGGAATTCAAGGCCATCATCGCGCAGCGTCTCGCCGAGGTGCCGGACATCCGCGCCTGGTATGTGAACGAGCGCGGGGAGCGGGAGCTTGCCTTCTCGATCCTGTCGCGCGACGGCGAGGCGCTCGAGGAGGCCGTGGGGCGGCTTGAAGGCGCGCTGCGCAAGGTCGACGGCTTCCTGAACGTCGCCGCCACCGGGGCGCTGACGCGGCCCGAAATCCGGGTGATCCCGAAGCTCGATCAGGCGGCGACGCTGGGGGTGACGCCGGAGGCGATCTCGGAAGCGGTGCGCGTGGCCACCATCGGCGATGCCGGAGCCAATCTCGCCAAGTTCAACGCCGGCGATCGGCTCGTGCCGATCCGCGTGCAGCTGGACGAGGATGCACGCACGGATCTGGAGCGGCTGCGCTCGCTGCGCGTGACCAGCGTCACGGGCCGGTCGATCCCGATCAGCGCCGTGGCCGAGATCAGCTTCGGCAACGGGCCAAGCTCGATCGACCGCTATGACCGGGTGCGGCGCTCCACGATCGGCGCGGATCTGCGCAGGGGTCTGCCGCTCGGCACCGCGCAGGAAAAGTTCACCCGGGTCGTGCAGGAGGTCGGCCTGCCCGAGGGCGTCTGGATCGCGAAGACCGGCGACGCGGAGATCCAGGGAGAGGTGGTCGCAGGTTTCCTGCAGTCCATGGGCATCGGCCTGATGCTGATGCTGGCGTTGCTGATCCTGCTGTTCGGCTCCGTGTTCCAGCCGATCACCATCCTGTTGTCGCTGCCCTTGTCGTTCGGCGGCGTCGTGCTGGGGCTCCTGCTCACCAACAATGCGGTGTCGATGCCGGTCTATATCGGCCTCTTGATGCTGATGGGCATCGTCACCAAGAATGCGATCCTGCTGGTTGATTTCGCCGTTGAGACGGAAGCGAAGGGCGTGAACCGCATCGAGGCACTGATCGACGCCGGCCACAAGCGCGCCCGCCCGATCATCATGACCACGATCGCGATGTCGGCTGGCATGCTGCCATCCGCGCTCAGCATCGGCGACGGCGGCGAGTTCCGCTCGCCCATGGCGATCGCGGTGATCAGCGGTCTGATCGTCTCGACCGTGCTCAGCCTCGTGTTCGTGCCGGCCTTCTATGTGGTGATGGACGATCTCAGCCGTCTGGTGTCGCGTCTGTTCAGCCCCTTCATCGGGCCGAAGGAGGACGAGAGCACCTGGCGTCAGGACGATCACAAGGCGCAAGCCTTGCCCGACAACGTCAAGCCGCTCCGGCAGGCAGCCGAGTAGCCGACACCTGATCGCGCGCCGGTCAGAAATGATCGGCGCGCAGCACCTGCACGTCCGAGACGGTGAGGATGCCGATCTGCCGCGCGAGCACGCCCTGAACGCCTTCGAGGACAGCCTCGACCTTGCCGGCGTCGACGACCGAGATCACCATCAGCAGCCGGCCGGCGTCGCCCGCCAGTCCCTCGCCGCTCCACGCGCCGCCGCGACCGCGGCCGGCCAGCGCGGGCAGGATCGTGTAGCCGGTGACACCGGCGCGATCGAGCCTGTCGGTGAGCCGGTGCAGCGCGGGAGCCTCAAGGATGATCTCGATGCGCTTCTTGGCGTGGGTGGCGACCATGGCTGCTTCTCCTCAGACGCCGACGCGCTGGGCCAGCGCGAGATAGAGCGGGATACCGATCGCGAGATTGAACGGGAAGGTCACGCCCAGCGACAGCGTCAGATAGATCGCGGGCTTCGCCTCGGGCAGGGCAAGGCGCATCGCGGCGGGAACCGCGATGTATGACGCGGATGCGGTCAGCGTGATGAACAGCGCCGCGCCGCCGACCGAAAGCCCCGTCGGCCGGATGGCGAGCGCCGCCAGCCCGGCCGAGACCAGCGGCATGACGATGCCGAAGGCGAGCACCGGCGGCGATAGGTGCCGCGCGCCCTCCCGCATGCCTCGTCCGGCCACCAGGCCCATGTCGAGCAGGAACAGGCACAGGAGACCCCTGAACGGATCGACGATGAAGGGCGCGATCATCGCAAGGCCCTTCGCTCCGGTCGCCCAGCCGATCAGGAACGAGCCGACCAGCATCACCACGGAGGCGTTGAGGCCGACCTCGCGCAGCAGATCGCCCGTGCTTTCGCCCTGCGGGCCCTGGTCGCCGCGGGCTCGCCGCGCCAGCAGCAGCGCGGACAGGATGGCAGGTGTCTCCATCACCGCCGCAACGGCAACAAGGTAGCCCTCGAAGGGGTGCCCTGCGCCGCGGACCGCTTCCGTTGCGGCAACGAAGGTGACGACCGAGATCGAGCCGTAATGCGCGGCCACAGCCGCCGCATCGATGGCTGTGAGTTTCGAGACGGCACGCAACAGATAGAAGCCGATGATCGGGATCAGGAAGGACAGGGCAATCCCGGCCAGCATCACCCACAGCATCCGCGCCGAGAGGCCCGAGACGGCAACCTCGGCCCCGCCCTTGAAGCCGATCGACATCATCAGGTAGAGCGCCAGTGTCTTGGCCACCGCCTCCGGGATTGTCAGGTCCGAGCGTGCGAGCGCTGCGGCGAGGCCGAGCGCAAAGAACAGAACCATCGGCGAGATCAGGTTCTGGCTGGCAAGATCGAGAAAGCTCACGAGGCGTTCCGGAAAGCAGGCCGGCGCATCACGCGCCGCGGCCCTGTGGCGGCGTGGCGGGACGTAGCGGGTTTGACGGCGATGGCAAGCACGACAGGGTCAGTTTGATGCCTCCAGCGCCAGCAGATCGACGGGCTCAGGCGGGATGCCGGTGCCGATCAGCAGCCGCGCCAGAGCGAGCACGGCGCGTGGAAGCACCACCTCGCCGCTGGCAGCCAGCGCATCCGGCGCCCACCAGCGCACGTCCAGCACCGGGTCCTGATCGGTCTCGGCAAGCCTCGCCGTGTTGAACGCGGCGCAAGGGGCGCGCACGAGGAAGTAGCGCTCATGGCAAATGGCGGCGCGCGTGAACTGGTCGTTGAGCGCGGTGCGTCGGGCCACCTCGCCCAGCAGCGGCAGGCCCGTGAGCCCGACCTCCTCGTCCATTTCGCGCAGCGCAGCGGCCTGTGCCGTCTCGCCTTCCTCGATGCCGCCGCCGGGCGTGAACCAGAAATTCTTGAGCCCAGGATGCGCCGCTTGCGCGCGCGGATCGGCCCTGTACTGGATCAGCAGC
>CAZDUL010000105.1:0-7710 GCA_964508635.1 uncultured Allobosea sp.
GCCGCCGATGGCGCTCACCGCCTGCCGGGTTGCACCCTGCATCTCCTCGACCTGCTTGCGGATCTCGTCGGTGGCGCGCGCCGTCTGCGAGGCAAGCTGCTTGACCTCCTGCGCCACCACGGCGAAGCCGCGGCCCGCCTCGCCCGCCCGCGCCGCCTCGATCGTGGCGTTGAGGGCGAGCAGGTTGGTCTGGTCGGCAATGCTGGTGATCAGGGTCACGACCTCGCCGATGCGCCCCGAGGACCGGTCGAGCGCGCCGACCAGGCTGCGCGTCACCTCCATGGCGGACACCGCTTCGGCCGTGACGCTCGACCCCTGCGCGATCTGGCGCGAGATGTCCGCGATCACAGAGGTGAGCTCCTCGGCCGCGGCTGCCGCCGTGCGCACGCTGTCGGCCGAGCCGGTCGAGGCGGCGTTGGCGGCGCTGACCTGTTCGGCCGTCGTCCCGGCCATCTTGCGCAAGAGGTCCGCATTGCCGCGCAGCGCGGCGATGGTCTCGACGAGTTGCGCCACCGAACGGTCCACGATACCGCTGAGCTCCAGCGAGACCTCGCCAAGTTCCCGGTTGCGGGCAGCCTCGGCAGCGAGGCGCCCGCTCTCCTCGGCCTGCATCCGGGCCTTTTCGGCGAGCGCCTGGCGCAGCTCCTCGACCGCGCGTGCGGCTTCGCCCAGGAGGTCTTGCCGCTCCTGATCCGCAACAACCGTCCCGATCCTGCCATCGGCGAGACCGCGCACCGTCGTGGCCAGCCGCGATACAGGTCTGAGCATCCGCGACAGCATGATCACCGCGAAGACCACCGCAACGGCGCAGGAGAGCAATGCGCCTGCGAGTGTCGCCTTCAGCAGCGAGAGCTCGACCTCGTCGATCTCGGCCCGGTCGATGCCGACGGACAGCGCCCCGATGGGTTGCCCGCTCGGACCGATGATCGGAACATAACTGGTCAGATAGTCACGTCCTTCGATCCGGGAGGGCCCGTTATGGACGCGGGCGGCGCGCATGTCGGCAAGCACGGGGTTGCCCGCACCAAGCGACGTGCCAATCGCGCGGGAGCCGTCCGGACGCTTCAGACTGGTGCTGACCCGCACGAAATCGCCGCGCGCCGCATCCCATCGCATGATCGAGGACATGCCTCCGACCGTCGCCGCCACATCGTCGACGAGATGATGATCCTGCTGGTCCGGCACCGAAATCATCGTGATGTGCCTGACCGCGCCATCCGCCATCGTCACGTCCGCGCCGGCCACGGACCGGGCGAGAAGGTTGGCGGCCAGCTTCATCGCCGTGTTCTGCTCGACCTTGGCGCGGTCGAGCAGCGCCTGACGGATCACGCCTTGCGTCCACCAGGCGACGGCGCCGGAGCACAGGGTGATCACCAGGGCGAGACCGGCGCCCAGACGCGCACCGAGCGGCATCCGGGCAAGGCGCAGGCTTAGCGTGTTCAGCATCGGAAATACTCGCTAAAGTTGTATTTTCCGATGAGTGCGCAGGGTCGGTTAAGGCGGCGTAAATGATGCGCTGGCTATCGCGCCAGCAAGGCGCGGGCTGCCGAGACGTCGCGGTGCATCTGCGCTGTCAGCGCCTCGACGCTGTCGAAGCGTTCCTCGCCGCGCACCCAGCCGATGAAGCGGACATCGAGCAGGCGACCGTAGAGATCGCCGCTGAAATCCATCAGGAAGGTTTCCAGACGCGGCGCACCGTCATCGAAGGTGGGT
This sequence comes from uncultured Allobosea sp., assembly GCA_964508635.1. Taxonomy (GTDB): domain Bacteria; phylum Pseudomonadota; class Alphaproteobacteria; order Rhizobiales; family Beijerinckiaceae; genus Allobosea. Next base: position 1,714 of record CAZDUL010000105.1, read on the forward strand.
CGCTTGCCGAAGCTCGCCGCACCGGGCCGCCAGACACCATCGACGAGAACCTCCACCGCATAGATGCCGTAGCGCAGGCCGGTTTCCGGCGGCAGCACCATGTTGGCGGTGGGAAAGCCGAGCAGCCGACCGCGCTTGTCGCCATGCACCACCGTCTCGCGCACCTGCCAGGGCCGCCCCAGCAGCCGCGCCGCCATTGCAACGTCGCCCTTCGCGAGGGCAGCCCGCACGCGCGAGGACGAGACAGGTTCAGCGCCCCCCGGCTCGCTGACCGGGGCTACAGCCAGAACCAGCACGTTTCGCGCGCCCAGCCGCTCCGCCAGAAGCGAGACATCGCCGCTGCGCCCCCTGCCGAAGCAGAAATCCTCGCCGACCACGACGCCGGCGACATCCAGCCGCTCGATCAGCAACCGATCGATGAAGGCCCGCCCGTCCATGGCGGCGAGCGCAGCGTCGAAAGGCAGCTCGGCGATCGCCGCGACGCCGCAGGCCGCCAGCGCCTCGCGCTTCAACGGCGCCGGCGTCAGACGGAACACCGGCACGGCCGGCTGGAAGAAGCTGCGCGGATGCGGCTCGAAGGTCATCACGGCAAGCGGACGTTGAAGCCGCCCTGCCAGCGACGCGGCCCGCGCCAGCAACGCCTGATGGCCCAGATGCACGCCGTCGAAATTGCCGATGGCGATCACCGCGCCCTTGAGCCCGTCCGGAACGGGGCCCTCGCCGCTCCATACCGGCACCTGCGCCGGACGGCTGTCCGCATCATGCGCTTGCCGGGACAAGACCTCGTCCACGCCGTTTCGTCCTCCCCTGCCGAAGCCCGCACGCCTCGAGGCCCCTCTGCCTGCCGCGCCCATGGCCTGCGGTCAAGGCCGCGCAACCCGACGCACGACGTGCAACATGCCGCCGCGGCTTGACCGCCTTAACCGCGCGTCAACCCGACTCGCGTATCTGGGGTTGAAACTTGCAACCGGTCCCGCCGTATTCGCCGCGGGTGCGCGCTGCATGTGCAGAAATGATGGTCCGAACGGGAGCAGACTGATGGCGCTCGACTTGTCCATGCCCATTCTCGTGGTCGACGACTACCAGACCATGGTTCGCATTATCCGCAATCTTCTCAAGCAGCTCGGCTTCGAGGATGTCGATGACGCATCGGATGGCCAGGCGGCGCTCGCGAAGATGAAGGATCGCAAGTATGGCCTTGTCATCTCCGACTGGAACATGGAGCCGATGACCGGCTACGAGCTGCTGCGCCATGTCCGCGCCGACGATGCGTTGCGCCAGACGCCCTTCATCATGGTGACCGCCGAATCCAAGACCGAGAACGTCATCGCGGCAAAGAAGGCCGGCGTGAACAACTACATCGTCAAGCCCTTCAATGCGGCCACGCTGAAGACCAAGATCGAGGCCGTCTGCGGGGCCTGAAGACCTTCGCACGCTCAACCCTTCAGGAGCGGATGCGATGTCGTCCGGCACCCTTTCCATGCCGCAGCCCGAGGGCCTCGACGCGATCGCGCGCGAGATCGAGACGGTTGCGCACTACATCCGCGGGATGAGAGTTGCCATCAACGGCCTGCGCGCCCCCGAGATCGTCGAGCAGCGCATCCAGAATGCCCGCAAGGACCTCGCGGACGTGGTCGGCGTGACCCGCGACGCCGCAAACCGGATCCTCGACACGGCCGAGGCCATTGTCGGCGCGCCCGAGACCGGGGACGCCTACCGCGCGATGGTCGAGGAGCGGATGTTCGGCCTGATGGAGCTGTGCAGCTTCCAGGACCTCACCGGCCAACGGCTCGACCGCGTCGCCCGCACGCTCGACGCGCTGGACGAGCGCCTGAGCCGTTTCGCCGCCTCCGTGAAGGCCGGCAACGGCGAGGCCGACCCGTCCTCGCGCGAGGCTTCGCTCGAACGCTGGCGCAGCGAGCGGCTCGTGCACGGCCCGGGCGGCGAACTGGCCAGCCGGCAGGACCGGATCGACGAGCTGCTCAGGAGCGCCTGATCCGCCTGCGCAGGACTCCGCCCGCGATCACCAGACCAGACGCTCCATCACATGGGACGGTCTTGCGGCCTGGGCTGAAAGCCAGCCGTGGAGGCGCTCGCGCCAGCGATGCGCCCCGACCTCGTGCCAGTGGATTCCATCCAGGAGCAGCAGCGAGCGCACGCCGAGCGCGTCGGCCCCGGCGATATCCGTCCGGATGGCGTCGCCCACCGCCATGACCCTGTCGAGCGGCGTGTCGTGGCCGCGCAGCCGCGCCGCACGCGCCAGAGCCTCGATGTAGACCGGCCTGTGCGGCTTGCCGGCATAGACCACCTTGCCGCCCAGCCGCTCGTAGAGCTCGGCCACCGCGCCGGCGCAGGGGATCAGCTTCGGGCCGCGCTCGACGACCAGGTCGGGATTGGCGCAGATCATGGTCAGGTCGCGGGCGCGCAGGCGTTCGAGAATGTCGCGATAGTCTTCGGCCGTCTCGCTCTCGTCGTTGTTGAGCCCGCTGCACAGGCAGTAATCCGCCTCGTCAGGGCCGACGCGCGTCGCGCCCTGTCCGTCCAGCAGCGGCAGGTCGCGCGCCGGGCCGATATGATGCACCTTCGCGGCCCCATGCCGTGCGATCAGCGCCCGCGTCAGGTCGCCCGAGGTGACGATTGCGTCGAAGGCCGAGCGCGGCACGCCGAACCCGTCGAGCTGCGCCACCACGTCCGGGCCGGGCCGCGGCGCGTTCGAGACGAGGACCACGGTCCGGCCCTCCTCGCGCAGGCGCGTCAGCGCGGCGCAGGCCTCGGCATGGGCGGTCAGCCCGTTGTGCAGCACGCCCCAGACGTCGCACAGCAGCACGTCGAAAAGCGGCGCAAGCTGCGAAAGGCCGCCCGGCAGGTGCGGCACGGCGGTGCTCGAGGCGGGCGGCGTGGCCGGTGAAATCATGGCCGCGGTGATTGGCCGAGGCCGACAGGCACGTCAAGCGCGGCGCAACACGGCCCTGAGCGGCAGCCGTTGCGGCGCCTCGGAGGCCGCATTGGCCGCCGCCTGCTCGGGCCGCGTGGGCGCCGGCGGAACAGGGCGGGTGACGGCCGGATTCTGCCCGGCCGCGGCCGCGGGCGCGGGCTGCGTCGAAGCGCCGGGCGCCGCAGCGTTGGATGCCGCAGGCGGCAGGAGAGCCTCCGGCTTGACCGGGCGCGGCTCGGAAATCGCGTAGCCCTGCGCCAGGCGGACGTCGAGATCGATCAGGTCCGCCACCAACGGGTCTGTCTCCGCCCGCTCGCCGATCAGCTCGATGCCGGCACGACGCAGGAGGCCGGCCAGATCGCCAACCGCAATATCGAGGCCGGACGGGCGTTCAGCCTCCGCGGCGAGCAGGGTGGCGGGCACCTTGACGAAACGCACCCCTCTCTCGGCCAGCATCACGGGATCGAGCCTGACATCGACCAGCTGGTCGAGTCCGAAGCGCACGCCGCGCGCCGCCATCGCCCCGACCAGCCCCAGCCGGGTCGGATCAAGCTGCCGGAAGATCGGCTGCGGGATCTCGATCACCAGGCGCGCGGCCTGCGCGCGGTAGGCCTCGAGAACACGTCCGATCGATTGCAGCGCACGCGCATCGGCCCAGGTGGCGGCAGACAGATTGACCATCAGGAAGGAGTCGCCCGGGCGGCCGAGCATCGCCTGCGCGAGTCTCAGGGCCCGCGTCAGCACCTGCGCGTCAAGCTGAGCGCTCAGTCCCGCGCGTTGCAGCGCCGGCAGGAAGGCCGGCGGGTTGAGGAGCGCGCCGCCAGCCGTCTTCAGCCGAGCGAGAGCCTCGTATCCCACCGTGCGGCGCTGCGGCAGGGCCGCGATCGGCTGAAGATAGAGCTCGAGGCCGCCGGCGTTGAAGGCCGCGATCGCCTCGGCCCCGTGACGCTCAGCCTCGCGCGCCACCTCCGCCTCGATGGCGGCCGCGCCCCGCGATGCCGCCTGCGCCACAAGGCCGGGCTGTGATGCCGCCGCGGCGTTCGGCTTGTCCGGCTGCGGCGCTTGCGGGCCTTGCGTCCGCCGCTCCCGCACATCCGCCTTCAAGGCGGCGAGATCGCCCTCGTGATTCGAGACCGCCGCCGCGACATCGCGCAGCGCGCTGCCGAGCAGGCCGACCTCGGCCGTGAGTTCCGCCAGCGCCTGCCGCGTCGGCGCGATGTCGGCTTCGCGCAGCGGTTCGGAATCGACCCGCGCCTGCAGCCCGTCGAGCCGCACGCGCGCGGCGGCGAGCCGCACGTTGAGCTCGCCCACGGAACGCGCCAGCGCCGCGTGATCGTCGCCGCGGCGACGATCGAGCGCCAGCATCGCGCCGAGCATGGCGGCGCCGACGCAGACGAGCGCCAACGCCGGGCCGAACGGCCCCGGCACCAGAGCGCCCAGAACCGCCCCGGCAGTAATCCCTGCAAGGGCTGTCAGCGATGGCTGCAGAACCCGCCCATCCAGCTTCAGACGCATGCCGCAGCAGCCCCCGTATACGTGCGCGAGCGAATGCTGCGAGCATGACGCAGCCGAATCGCGCAACGAGCTTAAGGGAGGCTGGCCCGCCCTGTCAGGGCGTTTCCTTGCCGGACACCTGCTCGATCGCCTCCAACAGGTCCGCACGCACGCCGGGCGCGAAATGGGCCCGGTCGAGGAACTGGGCCGGGCTTTTCGCGTAGACTGGCGAGATCGAGGCCAGTCGCTCGCTCAGGCGCCGCCCCTCCTCGATCCTGCCGGCATCGCTGGCGGCGATGATCTGGGCCAGCAGCGCCAGCGGCGCGTCGCTGCCGGACAGCGATTGCACCGCGCTGCGCATCGTCTCGCGGTCCCCGGCGAAACGGGCCGTCAGGAAGAGATAGAAGTCATGCCAGGCTGGCCGGGCGAGGTTGACATCCGCCGCCCGCAACAGCAGCGGACGCCCCTCGAGGGGCCGGCCGCCCTGCGCCAGCCGCGCGCCGAGATCGGCCAGGATGTCGGTGTCGAAGGGATTGCGCCGCACGGCCTGAAAGCCGATGCGAATGCCGGCTTCGACGTCGCCCTCGACCGTCAGCACCGCCATCAGCGCCTGCGCGGCTCGCGCGCTTTCCGGCGCAAGCTCGTTGGCGGTGCGCGCCGCCGCGCGCGCACGAATCAGGGCGGGGTCCGGTCGCGGATTGAAGCCGATCCTGTGCTCGTCGAGCGTGAGCATGGCCAGCAGCGACCAGGCCTGATGGAAGTTCGGATGGTCGCGCACCGTTTGCTCGAGGCAGGCGCGCATCTCGGCATGGCGCGCCTGCGTCGGCTTGCGCCAGTAGTCGTAGGTGTCGACGAGGCAGCGCAGCACCGGGCCGAGATCGCCGCGCTCACGCAGGTCGGCGTGCAGCACGCCATAGGGCTGCGCCAGCCTGACCGCGACGCGCCGCGCCACCTCGCGGATATCGTGCAGGCTGTCGAGGCTGCGCTGCTCCTCGTCCAGGCTCGCCGACCAGACGACGCGGCCGCTCGCCGCCTCGACCATGCGGATGTTCGCGAAGACGCTGCCGCCCGCCTCGCGCGCCCGGTGCTCGATGACATAGGCGGCCTGCTCCCCCGACGAACGCGCCGCCGCGCGCTGGCCTTCGATCACGATGAATTCGTCGAAGCGAGCCAGCGCATCGCTCAGCATGAGAGAGAACTGGGCATTGGCGGCCCTTTCGCGCTCGGTCTCGCCGCCTGCAGCCTCGATCCGCACCACCGGCAGCGAGACCTCGAAGAGACCGGGGTCGCCGACGGGGCCCGAGGCGGGAGCCGTCGCCGGTGCAGATATCCGGGCCGACGCGCCATCGCTCGCACCCGGCGCCGCCGTCGCGTCACGCCCCTGGGCGGGAGCGGATGGTGCGGGCGCGGGCGGCTGCGTGAGCCTGAGCGACAGCAGAGCGACGCCAAGCCCCACCACCATCCCCAGGCCCGCCCTCCCCCACCCGCCGATGCCGGCGCCCTCGGCCACCCTGGCCGGTCGGCCCCCACCCGCCGCCCGGCGCCCCCCGCCCGCAGGCCCTTGCCGT
>CAZDUL010000106.1:0-13218 GCA_964508635.1 uncultured Allobosea sp.
CACCTCTTCGTAGCGATCGAGCGAGACCGCTCGTGTCGTGATCGGCCGGCGGCCGGCGGGTTTTTCTGTCAGGACGGAAACATCCATGTCGCCGAACCAGGTCATCGCCAGGGTGCGCGGGATGGGGGTGGCGGTCATCACGAGCACGTCGACAGCCTCGCCCTTGGCGCCGATGGCGAGCCGTTGATGCACGCCGAAGCGATGCTGCTCGTCGACGACCGCAAGGCCCAGATCGCGGAACACGACGCCCTCCTGGAACAAGGCATGGGTTCCGACGATCATGTCGATCTGGCCGCCGGCCAGTCGCTCCAGCACGCGTTGGCGCTCCGCGCCCTTGTCGCGGCCGGTCAGGACAGCCAGAGTCAACCCTGCCTGCGCCGCCAGAGGTCCGAGCCGCTCGGCGTGCTGGCGCGCAAGGATGTCGGTCGGCGCCATCAGTGCTGCCTGTCGCCCGGCCTCGACCGCGCTCGCCATCGCGAGCAGTGCGACGGCCGTCTTGCCAGAGCCCACATCGCCCTGAAGCAGTCGCAGCATGCGCTCCGGCTTTGCCATGTCGGCGCGGATATCGTCGAGCGCCCGCGCCTGACTCCCGGTCAGCGCAAAGGGCAGGGCGGCGATGAGCTGCGCGACCAGTCGCCCGTCGCCCGTATTGCGTCGACCGGCCGCGCTGCGATGGTGCGAGCGCGCCAGTGCGAGCGCCAACTGGCTCGCCAGCAATTCGTCATAGGCGAGCCTGCGTCGCGCCGGCGCTTGCGGGCCGGTCGCGGCCATGTCGGCAGGGTTGTGAAGAGCCCGCATCGCTTCGCCGAAAGGGGCGAAGCCGTTGCGGGAGAGGTTCTCCGGCTCCTGCCATTCCGGCAAGGCGGGCAGGCGCTGAAGGGCCGCCTGTGCAGCGCGCGCCAGCATCCGCGATGTCAGCCCCTCCGTCTGGCCATAGACCGGTTCGAGGCTCGGCATCGCCTCGAAGGCGCGGCGATCCATGATCCGTTCCGGGTGGACGATCTGGCGGCGTCCCTCCCACAGCTCGATCCGGCCCGAGATGTAGCGCGCCTCGCCGATGGGGAGCAGAGCCTTCAGCCGGCCGGGTTCGGCCTTGAAGAACACGAGCGTGACATCGCCGGTCTCGTCCTCGACGAGCACGCGATAGGGCGCCCGGTTTCGTCCGGGCGGGGAGGGGCGGTGTTCCACGACACGCGCTGCGAAGGTTGCGGTCTCGCCGATCGGCGCATCGCGGATCGAACTGGAGAGCCGCCGGTCGACTGCGCCATGGGGTGCGTGCAGCAGCAGGTCCAGCACCCGAGCCGGCCGGTCCGGCTCGCCAAGCAGCCGGTCGTACAGCGCCGCCATCTTCGGTCCGATGCCGGGCAGCGTCGTGACGGGCGCAAACAGCGGATCGAGCACGGAAGGTCGCATCGCGCCCGCTTAGCAGGAAAAGAGGGGCCATCGCGAGATGCGGGCAGCCGGCGGATGCCGGTGAAGAACGGATTGCCGGACCGGGCACGCGGTGCTAACCGGCCGGCCATGCCGCAATCTGCCCAGTCTCGCCCGATCCTGATCGCGCCCTCCATCCTGTCGGCCGATTTCGCGCGCCTCGGCGCCGAAGTCGCGGCCATTGATGCCGCCGGGGCCGACTGGATCCACTGCGACGTGATGGATGGCCATTTCGTGCCGAACATCACCTTTGGCCCGGATGTTCTCCGGAGCATCCGCAAGCATTCGGCCAAGCTGTTCGACGTGCATCTGATGATCCAGCCCGTCGACCCTTACGTCGAGGCCTTCTCCAAGGCCGGCGCGGATCTCATCTCGTTCCATCTGGAGGCTGGCCCGCATGCCCACCGCACCCTCCGGCTGATCCGCTCGCTCGGTCGAAAGAGCGGGATCGTGCTGACCCCGCAGACCCCAGCGTCGGCGATCGAGCACCTGCTCGACGAGGTCGATCTCGTGCTGGTGATGACGGTCAACCCCGGTTTCGGGGGGCAGTCCTTCATTCATGCCATGGTGGACAAGATCGAGCGCCTGCGTGCCCTGATCGGCGATCGGCCCATTGACCTTCAGGTCGATGGCGGCGTCACACCCGAAACCGCACCGCTGTGCGCGAGGGCTGGCGCCAACATTCTCGTCGCCGGCTCGGCCGCCTTCAGGGGTGGAGATATGCACTACGCCGCCAACATCGCCGCCATCCGCAAGGCGGCCGACGGCGCACGGGGCGCGTGGGCCTGAGGCGATTGCGCCGATGCAGGCAATGGACCGGGTCGTCCCCCACAGCTCGCAGGGTCGGGACCGGCAACCGCCGCACGGCGTTCATGATGGATGCAACCCCTGCCGCTGAGCGCTACGCGCCGCCGCGACCGGGAGCGCCAATGATGGTCAATCGAGGACGACTGGCATGATCCCGCGCTATTCCCGCCCCGAAATGGTTGCGATCTGGGAGCCGCAGGCGCGCTTCCGGATCTGGTTCGAGATCGAGGCGCATGCCACGGACAAGCTTGCCGAACTCGGCGTTGTTCCGAAGGAGGCGGCCGCGACGATCTGGGCTAAGGCCGGCAATGCCGTATTCGATGTCGCGCGGATCGACGAGATCGAGCGCGTGACGAAGCACGATGTGATCGCCTTCCTGACGCATCTGGCCGAGATCGTCGGTCCGGAAGCCCGCTTCGTGCATCAGGGCATGACGTCGTCGGATGTGCTCGATACCACGCTCGCCGTGCAGCTCGCTCGCGCCAGCGACATCCTGATCGCCGACGTGGATGCGCTGCTCGCGGCGCTGAAGCGCCGCGCCTTCGAGCACAGGCTGACGCCCACCATCGGCCGTTCGCACGGTATCCATGCCGAGCCCACGACCTTCGGGCTCAAGCTGGCGCAAGCCTATGCCGAATTCAGCCGGTGCCGCGCCCGGCTGGTGCAGGCGAGGGCCGAGATCGCGACCTGCGCCATCTCCGGCGCTGTCGGCACCTTCGCCAACATCGACCCCCGCGTAGAGGCGCATGTCGCGGCGAAGATGGGGCTGACGGTCGAGCCGATATCGACTCAGGTCATCCCGCGGGATCGGCACGCGATGTTCTTTGCCACGCTCGGTGTCGTCGCGAGCTGCGTCGAACGGCTGGCCATCGAGATTCGGCACCTGCAGCGCACCGAGGTCTACGAGGCCGAGGAGTATTTCTCGCCCGGCCAGAAGGGCTCCTCGGCCATGCCGCACAAGCGCAACCCCGTACTCACTGAAAACCTCACCGGCCTGGCGCGGCTCGTGCGGGGCATGGTGATGCCGGCGCTGGAGAACGTCGCGCTCTGGCACGAGCGCGACATCTCGCACTCATCCGTGGAGCGGATGATCGCACCGGACGCCACCGTGACGCTCGACTTCGCGCTGGCGCGGCTGAGCGGCGTGATCGACAAGCTGTTGATCTACCCTGCGAACATGCGAAAGAATCTCGATCGCCTGGGCGGGCTGCACAACTCGCAGCGCGTGCTTCTGGCGCTGACGCAGGCCGGGGCAAGCCGCGAGGATGCCTATGCAATGGTCCAGCGCAACGCCATGCGCACCTGGGAGCATGGCGAGGACTTCCTGACCAACCTGAAGGCTGATCCAGACGTCAGGGCGCGGCTGTCGGCCGAGCAGATCGAGGCGATGTTCGACGAGCGCTACCACTTCGCCCATGTCGACACGATCTTCTCGCGGGTGTTCGGTGAGGCCTGAAGGGCCGCACCGTCAAAGCTCGATCTGGTCGACCGTCTCGACATTGAAGGCGGTGCGGAACTCCACCGCATAACCGCCCTCGAACTTGCGCACCACCCTGGCCTGGGTGCGTCCGAGCGTGACCACATCCGTGATCATCAGGGCCACATCCGCCTGGAAGGCCGCGCCGGACAGGGAGATGTCGAGCATCTTGACCGCATGTTGCGAGCCATCCGGCATCGTCAGCATGATCCGGGACTGCTTCGGCTGCAGGCGATCGTGGCGCCGGTCTTCGGGCAGTCCGAGTGCACTGCGGTTGGCGAGCCAGGTGAGCTGCGCCGCGAGCTTGTCGCGCTTGCGCGGCGTTGCCAGCACGGAAATCGCGAACCCATCGGACGTCAGGCGCGTGATATCGCCCTCGATGCGTCCGATCTGTTCCAGGTAGACGATGACACGATCACCGACGCGGCCCTTGACTGGCGCGGTCAAAAGCAACCCGCCAACAGACATGTCGACGCTTTGGCACGGATACTCCATACGGTTCGGCAGCATGTAGCGGCCGAGCAGCGCGACTTTCACGCGAGCGTGGCGGCGGCGCTCGATGGGGCGTGATGCCAATCGTGGTGCGGCGGACATGGGCTCTGTCTGGCAGGCTGATCCAATGGTTGAAACACTACCTAGCCACCGGTTAATCCTGCCTTACGCGCGCACGATGCGCAGTGCAAGAAAGTCAAGAATCACTGTATCAACTAGAGGTTGCGTTTCGATCTAGGATTTTCCGCCCTGGACGACAGTAAAGCGGCGGGTGCGAACCTGTTGCGCCGGCGGGCGCAGCGGCAGGCCCGAGGCCCAGATGAAACGCATCGAGCGCAAGCTGGCCGCTGTGACGGTTTCGAGACCGAGCCATGGCACCGGCGTCACCGGCGCCAGCGCGCCGAGCAGCCGCGCATGGGTCTTTCCCTGGTGCCGAAGCGGGAGGATCAGCAACTCGAGATCGGCACCGCTTCCGTTGGCCGTCGTGACCGAGATCCCTGCGACCGCGCCGGCGACCTCGTCCATCACGGCGTCGATCATGCGCGACACCTCCACGCGCATCTGCGCATCCGGAAACAGGGCAAGGAAGGGTCGGTGGCGCAGTTCCGCGCCGAACAGCGCGCACAGCCGCGTTCCGGCCAGCCTGACGATCAGGCCGCTCGGGCCGTTTTCAAGAATGAATGTATCGAGCAGCGCGTGACGCACCGCTCCGGGTTCGATTTCGCCGCGTTCGGGGGCCGCGCGCTCGCCGCGCAGGCGATCCCAGTAGTCGAACACGAGCGATGTGCTGGTGGCCTTCATCGATATCCCCGGCATCTTCGCCATGGCGTCCTGTATCGTGACGTCCTGTCTCGGCATGGTGCAGTGTCCCGTCGCCCGCCGCCGCTGTGCCGGTCTGGAACGGTGTGTCGGTTTTGGTGCGTTTCGGATTCCGCAGTTGCCATCGTTATGCCGGTTCTGGCGGGTCGTGGCGCTTAACCGTTTGTTAGGGTTAACGCGGAGCATGATTGCAGTGCGCGTCTTGCCTCGATGACAAAGCCCGCACCGTTCCGAGGCGTCGCTCCTGCATCGCACTTGGCGGGTGGGTCGCACCCCGAGCTCCAGGGTGGCGCGGGACCGCGGGCGTCCGTTCGGGGACGAACGATGACCGGCAGACACGGGGGAGGTGGTGAAGTCCGGTGAACCCCTCCCGATCCTTTTCGCCGGTTGCGCTGATTGAGTCAGTGCGTCACAGCTTTTCCGATGTCCGAGCCGCAGCACCGCCAACCCTCATCGTCGCCTCAACCGGCCGCGCCGCAGCGCGAGCCGATCTTCAACCTTCCCATCGTGGTTGTGGCGCTGGCGATCGCGATTCTGGCCGCATACGGGGTGCAGAGCCTTCTCGATGATGAGGCTGCGCTGTGGTTGTTCGCACAGGCTGCGGTGGTGCCGGCCCGTTTCTCGCTCGCGCTCCAGATGATCGGGCCGGGCGACATCGCCGCGTCGATCCTGGGCGGCGGTCCTGACGATGCGGAGAAGGCGAGGCAGCTTGCACTCGCCAGATATCTTCTCGACGATCGCGGCCCGCGCTGGTGGAGCCTGCTTACGCACGGCTTTCTTCATGCGGGATGGTTGCACGCCGGCATGAATGTGATCTGGCTCACGGTGTTCGGCGCGCCTGTCGCGCGCCGGATAGGGGCCGCTCGGTTCCTCTTCCTCGTCGGTGCGGGAATCGCAGCCGGCGCGGTCGTGCATATCGCCTTGCACCCGCTGGGCATCAACCCGCTGGTCGGCGCCTCCGCGGGCGTCTCGGCGGCGATCGGCGCGGCCGTGCGCTTCGTCTTTTCGCAGGGCATGCGCTTCGGAGCCATGGAGACCGACGCAGCCGTGCGCAGCCTGCCGGTGCTCAGTCTGGCCGGCATCCTCGCGAACCGGCAGGCGCTGACCTTCGTCATCCTGTGGTTCGCGACCAACTGGCTGTTCGGCGCCGGTATCGTCGCCTTCGGCGCGGAGGACCAGAGCATCGCCTGGCAGGCCCATGTCGGCGGCTTCGTGTTCGGCCTTCTGGCCTTGCCCTGGCTGGACCGCAGCCGTCGCCGGCAAGGTGCTTGAACCAACCGGCTCTTCTGACGCAAACTCCCCAGAGAGGCCCGCGAGCCCGGTCGGTGTCGGGGCTTCTGCTGAAACAAGGATGTCGGGCGTTGTCCTGGTCCTGATCGGGCGCTTACCGGCATCCGCCACAGGAGGTTGCCCGATGAGTGTTGCACGCATTCTGTCAGAGAAAGGCCGCGAGGTTCAGACCATCCAGCCGCACCGCACGCTGGCCGAGGCCGCCTCGGTGCTCGCGCAGCGGCGGATCGGCGCGGTGGTCGTGACCGACGCCGACGGCGCGGTGCTCGGCATCATCTCGGAGCGCGATATCGTGCGGGCCGTCGCAGAGCAGGGCGCGGCCGCGATGAGCGAACCCGTATCGCGCCGCATGACGCAGAAGGTGATGACCTGCCCGGAAGCGACATCGATCGAGACCGCCATGGAGATGATGACAATCGGCAAGTTCCGCCATCTGCCCGTCGTCGAGGACGGTCGCCTGGTCGGCATCGTCTCGATCGGGGACGTGGTGAAGCGCCACATCGAGAAGATCGAGGCCGAGACGCGCGCCATGCGTGACTACATTGCCTTGGCCTGAACGTCGCGCCCGACATGTGTGACCGAGCGGGTGACAACTGCGGCCCGCGCCACTAGAGACAGGGCGATGACGGCTATCGTTCTGGTTTTTCTGGGCGCCGGAACCGGCGGCCTCCTGCGCTACGGCGTCTACCTCGCCGCGGCACGGTTGCTGCCGGTCGGATTTCCCTTCGCGACGCTGACGGTGAATATCGCAGGTTCCTTCGCGATGGGACTGCTGATCGGCTGGCTGGGAACCCGCACGCTAGGCAGCGAAACGCTGCGTCTGTTGTTGGGAACCGGTCTGTTGGGCGGCTTCACGACATTTTCCGCATTTTCGCTGGACGCTGTCGACCTGTGGCAGCGCGGCGCGCCTCTCGCCGCGGTTGGCTATGTGTCTGCCTCCGTCGTGCTGTCGCTTGCCGCGCTTGCGCTTGGATTGTTCCTCGTCAGGAGCGCCACATGAAGCCGCGTGGTCCACGACGCCCCGCTGGCGCCCCCGGCGGTGGCGGACCGGCCGGCAGGCCGCCGCGTCGCGCCAGGGCGGCTCCTGCCGTCCGCGCCGAGCGAGGCCGCGACCGCGATGACGATCGCCGTTTCGTGGGGCGAAGCGAGGGCAGGGGATCGCCGCAGGGTGAACGACACGAGGATCGTCGCTTGTCGTCGGCACCCCGCTCTGGGTCCCGTTCGGCGCAGCCACAGACCCGCGCCCGCTCCGAGGCGCGCGCCGAAGTCAGCGAGGCGATCGCGACCGGCGTGCAGACGTTCGTCGTCACGGCCGACGAGGCCGGGATGCGCGTCGACCGGTTTCTCGCCGCGCGGTTTCCGCAGCTGGCCTTCAGCCATATCCAGCGGATCGCACGGACGGGCGAGTTGCGCGTCGACATGAAGCGCGTCGACACCAGTGACCGTCTGGAGGAAGGGCAGAAGGTTCGCGTTCCGCCGCTCAAGCTGGCCAGCGACGGGGCGCGGCCGCGTGCCGCGCAGGTGAAGGAAGGCGATGTCCGCGCCTTCCTGAAGTCGATCACGCTCTATGAGGACGCCGATGTCCTGGTCGTCAACAAGCCCGCGGGACTCGCGGTGCAGGGCGGGTCCGGCACCGTCAGGCATGTCGACGGCATGCTGATGGCCATGGCCGACCCGGACGGCCAGCGTCCGCGCCTGGTGCATCGCCTCGACAAGGACACCGCAGGTTGCCTCGTCATCGCCAAGACGCGGTTTGCCGCGATGACGCTCGCCAGGACCTTCCGCTCGCGTGCGGCTCGCAAGATCTACTGGGCTCTGGTCTATCTCGTGCCCAAGGTGAAACAGGGGCGCATTTCCACCTTTCTTGCCCGTGAGGAACAGCAGGACGGCGACGCCCGCATGCGCATCGCGCGCCACGGCGAGGATGGCGCGCAGCACGCCGTGACCTATTATGCCGTTGTCGAGACGGCGGCGCAGAAGCTGGCGTGGTTGTCGCTGAAGCCGGTGACGGGGCGCACCCACCAGCTGCGCGCCCACACCGCGCATATCGGCCACCCGATCATCGGTGATCCCAAGTATTTCGATCGCCACAACGCTGAAATTCCCGGCGGTATCCAGAACCGGCTGCATCTCCTGGCGCGCCGCATCGTGCTGCCGCATCCGCGCGGTCAGGGCACGATCGACGTGACCGCGCCCCTGCCGCCGCACATGCAGCAGAGCTGGAACCTGCTCGGCTTCGAGACCGCGCCCTATGATCCGATCGTCGAGGCGCCTGACGACTGATGCGGCAATCGCTGTTGCGGGGCCGAAGGCTTGACGCGGCTCGTCCCGACGCGCCAAGCAGCCGGCCATGGACCTCATCATCTTCGATGTCGACGGCACACTGATCGACTCCGCCCACCTGATCCTCACAGCGCAGGAGCGCACCGCGCACGCGCATGGGCTGGTGCATCCCGGGCCTGCAGCCGGCCGCGCCATTGTCGGGCTCTCGTTGCAGACCGCGCTGGCCGAGCTGTTCGGGCCCGAAGCCGATACCGCCGCCATGAGCGAGACGTACAAGACGATTTTCCAGTCGCTGCGCGGCACTCCTGGCTTCGACGAACCCATGTTCGATGGGACAGAGCAGGTGCTGGCTGCTCTCAGCGCCTGGCAAGGCACAAGCCTCGGCGTCGCAACAGGCAAGACGCGGCGCGGTCTCGACCGTATCGTCGCCCGCCATGGCTGGCATGACCTGTTCGACACGGTTCAGACCGCGGACGACGCGCCGTCGAAACCCGACCCGACCATGATCCGCCAGGCGATGGCCGAAACGGGGTCGTCAGCGGCGCGCACCGTGATGATCGGCGACAGCGTGCACGACATGCGCATGGCGCGCGCGGCCGGCGTCGTTGCGATCGGCGTCGCCTGGGGCTTCCAGTCGGCCGATGATCTGGTGGCAGCCGGCGCCGACATGATCGCGCGCGACATGTGCGAGCTGCCGGATCTCATCGCCGGGGCGCTGGCGCGTCAGCCCTGAGGCAGTGTCGGTTGCGTCAGCCCCTCGATAAAGCGCCTGGCCGCATCGGCGTCAGCCTGCGATAGCTCGTGTCCCGGCGCCGTGACCGCTTCGCTGACGGTCGCCCCGGCGCCCCTCATCGCCTCGATCAGGATGGAGCGGCTCGCCGCCGGCGCCAACGGATCATCCGCGCCGTTGAGGAAGATCACATGGCTGCCGGCGAGCGAGCCGCCCGGCGCGATCGGCAGCGTGTTCATGCCGCGCATCAGCACCGCAGCCGCGAACGCACCTGGGCGGCGCATCATCGCGGCCGAGGCCATGTTGGCGCCGTTTGAGTAACCGATGGCGATCGGCGCGCCCGTGAGGCCAAAGGTGGCGCCAGCCCTGGTCAGCCACGCTCCAAAGGCATCGGCGCGTTCGGCAAGGTCATCCAGATCGAATACGCCCTCGCCATGGCGCCTGAACCAGCGGGTGACGCGCCCGGCCTCGAGCAGCTGCCCGCGCACGCCGAGCAGCGTCGCGCCGGGCGACACCAGGCGCCCGAATCCGATCAGGTCGCTCTCGTCGCCTCCCGTGCCATGCAGCAGCACGAGCGGGCGCGCGTCAGGGTCATGGCCGCGTTCCAGACGGATGTGATGCCCCTCGAACACGAGACGCATGCTGTCGGACCGATGCTGCGGTGCATGTGCGCCCAAGGCTGCCTCCTCTTGGTGTCGGTTCAGATGCTGCTCGGGCATGGTGACCCGAAAGGCTCGCCAGGTCACGCCGGATGGATCACGCCGCTTCGCGCCCGAGGCTCAACGCCGGCAGGGAGGCTTCGATCTCGGCTCGGCGCGGTTCCAGCCAGGCCGGCAGCTTCAGCGTCTCGCCGAGGTGCTCCAGCGGCTCGTCCACGGCGAAGCCGGGCGCATCGGTTGCGATCTCGACGATCACGCCGGAGGGCTCGCGGCAGTAGATCGAGCGAAAATACTGCCGGTCGACCTGCGCTGTCGCGGCGATGCCGAGCCGCGAACGCAGCGCTTGCGACATGCGTGCCTGATCCGCGTCCGTGCCGGCGCGGAAAGCGACATGATGCACCGAGCCGGCGCCCATACGGCCAGGCAGGCAATCGCCCACCACGTGCAGGTCCACCGCGCCGCCGATCGCAGGCGCGACGTCGCCGCCGTCGCTGGCGTAGCGCATGGTGCGGCCATCTTCGGCCGTCTTGCAATATCCCAGCACCTCTTCCAGCACGCGGGCCGAGCCATCAGCCGCTGCGACCCAGAGCGTCACCCCGCGGATGCCGCGGATCGCCGCGTCGGCGGGGACGCCCGCCCCCGACCGACCGGGGATCGGATCGGCCCCGGGCAGGGCAACAAGCGCAAGCCGTGTCCCATCGCGATCCTCGAATGGGAGAACCGTCTCGCCGAATCTCGTCTCGGGCGTCGAGAAGGTCACATGGTGAGCGGCGAACCGCTCCGTCCAGAAGCCAAGGCTGCCCGCCGGCACCGCGAATGCCGTCTCAGCCACCTGTCCGACGCCGACCCGGCCGCGCGCGGCCCCTGCATGCGGGAAAAAGGTCAGCACGGTGCCCGGCTGCCCGGTCTCGTCCCCGAAATAGAGATGGTAGGTCCCCGGATCGTCGAAATTGACCGTGACCTTGATCAGCCTGAGGCCGAGAACATCACGATAGAAGGCAAGATTGGCAGCCGCATCGCTGGCGATGGCGGTGACGTGGTGGATGCCGGTCATGGCTTTCATCTCCCAACGCGATGGCGCGCCCAAGCCTGGTTCGCCGGCGACGCCGTCGCATGGGCGAAAGATGGAATTGAGGCTCTCGAGATGAAGTGCGGCAATACTCGAATTGCAGCTTTGCAAGGTGAAGCAAACCTGAATCAAGCAATTCCGTAACCAGGCATGGTGATCGCTGCTTAAGGTGAACAGAAATTGTGATCTTGGGTTTAACCACTTAACCAGACCGATCGCGTAATATCGATTTCGTCAACAGGGCAGGCGGCAGACAACAACGGGCCGCAGAGGGTAAAAAATGATTTCAAGTGATTTGCGTGAATTCGTTGAGTTGTTGCTGGAAAAGCGCAGCATCGACGATGGCGACGTTCGGAAACTGACGCGCGAGCTGCTGCCGGACGGCGCCCAGAGCCATGACGTCATCGACATGCTGGTGGCACTCGACCGGGCGCTGAAGCCCGCGAACGCGAACTGGGCGGAGTTTCTCGTGGCCACCGCCGTCGACTATGTGGTGTGGAGCTGCCGACCGACCGGCCATGTCGGCCGCGAACTCGCCACCTGGCTGATATCGACGCTTTCGGTCGGTGAGGGGCCGACGCCGAACGCCATGCGCATCGCCTTCGAGGTGGTGCGCGAGGCCGAGCGCAGCGATGAGGCGCTGATCGCCTTCGCCATGAAGCGCCCCGGCCTTGGCCTGCCCCGCGATCTGTCGCGCAGCGACATCGCCCTCCTGGTGGCCTGATCGAAGCACTTGCGCGCAAAAGCCCTGCGAAGGGCTGATGCCAGAAGGGTTGTCGAGCCCGCGCGCCTCGCCTAAAGCCGGCTCTGCACGCAAGGTGCATGGCTGACCAGATCGGGCTCGACCCATGTTCTCGAAAATCCTGATCGCCAACCGGGGCGAGATCGCATGCCGTGTCATCAAGACGGCACGGCGCATGGGGATCAAGACCGTCGCGGTCTATTCGGATGCCGATCGCGACGCGCTCCATGTCGAGATGGCCGATGAGGCGGTTCACATCGGTCCCGCGCCGGCTGCCGAAAGCTATCTCGTCATCGAGAAGATCATACGGGCATGCAAGCACACCGGCGCCGACGCGGTGCACCCCGGTTACGGCTTCCTGTCCGAGCGCGAGGCCTTCGCGCGGGCGCTCGAGGCTAGCGGCATCGTCTTCATCGGCCCGCACCCGGGCGCGATCGCAGCCATGGGCGACAAGATCGAATCGAAGAAGGCGGCGGCCGCTGCCGGTGTTTCGACGGTGCCGGGCTTTCTCGGCGTGATCGAGGATGCCGACCACGCCATCCGCATCGCCGAGGAGATCGGCTATCCCGTCATGCTGAAGGCCTCGGCTGGCGGTGGCGGCAAGGGGATGCGCATCGCGTGGAGCGCGTCCGAGGTCAAGGAAGGTTTCGAGCGCTCGAAGTCGGAGGCGAAGTCGAGCTTCGGCGACGACCGCATGTTCGTCGAGAAGTTCATCGTCAACCCGCGCCACATCGAAATCCAGGTGCTGGGCGACAAGCATGGAAACGTCATTCATCTGGGCGAGCGGGAGTGCTCGATCCAGCGCCGCAACCAGAAGGTCATCGAGGAGGCCCCTTCGCCGCTGCTCGATGCGGAGACCCGCCGCAAGATGGGCGAGCAGGCCGTCGCGCTGGCAAAGGCGGTGAATTACGATTCCGCCGGCACGGTGGAGTTCGTGGCCGGGCAGGATCGCTCCTTCTTCTTCCTCGAAATGAACACGCGCCTTCAGGTGGAACATCCCGTCACGGAAATGATCACGGGAATCGACTTGGTGGAGCAGATGATCCGGGTCGCGGCGGGCGAGCGCCTCGCGCTGTCGCAGGCCGACGTCAAGCTCAACGGCTGGGCGGTGGAAAGCCGGATCTATGCGGAGGACCCCACACGCGGCTTCCTGCCGTCCACAGGCCGGCTGGTGACCTATCGCCCGCCTCCGGAGGGCGAGGATGGCGCGACCATCCTGCGCAACGACACGGGTGTGTTCGAAGGTGGCGAGATCTCGATCTTCTACGATCCGATGATCGCCAAGCTGGTTACCTGGGCGCCGACGCGGGCCGAGGCGATCGAGGCGCAGGCCCGTGCGCTCGACGCCTTCGCGATCGAGGGCATCCGTCACAACATCCCGTTTCTCCAGGCCATCATGGACGATCCGCGCTGGCGCGA
>CAZDUL010000107.1:0-17341 GCA_964508635.1 uncultured Allobosea sp.
TCTCGGTCGCGGCCTCGAACTACACGATGCTCACGGTCGGCGACGGTCTCGTCAGCCAGATCCCGGCGTTGATCGTCTCGACGGCAGCTGGCCTTCTGGTCTCGAAGGCGGGCGTTCGCGGTGCCGCCGACAAGGCGCTGAGCGGCCAGCTCTCCGGCTATCCCAAGGCGCTTGGCATGTCGGCGGCGGTGATGGGGCTGATGGCGATCCTGCCCGGCATTCCGTTCCTGCCCTTTGCGACGCTGGCCGCGGGCGCCTCCTATCTCGCCTGGCGTTTCGGCAAGATTGCCAAGACCCGCGAGGCCGCTCAGGCGGCCGAGCGCGTCGCGCAATCGGCCATCGGCGGCGCACCCGCACCCGGTGCGCCTCCGGCCGAGGAGACCATGGCCGACATCCTGCGCATGGACGATCTCAAGATCGAGATCGGCTACGGCCTTTTGCCCCTGGTCAACGGCCAGAATGGCGAGGATCGGCTGACAGAGCAGGTCAAGGCGCTGCGGCGCCAGCTTGCCGGCGAGTTCGGGTTCGTCATGCCGAGCGTTCGCATCGTCGACAATGTTGCCCTCGAAGCCTCGAGCTACGTCATCAAGGTCAAGGAAATCGATGCCGGCCAGGGCGTGGTCTACCCCAACCAGTTCATGTGCATGGACCCGATGGGCGGCCGGGTCGACCTGCCGGGCCAGCATGTGCTGGAGCCGACCTTCGGCCTGCCGGCCACCTGGGTGGATGCCTCGCTGCGCGATGAGGCGCAGCTGCGCGGCTACACCGTGGTCGATGCCGCGACCGTGATTTCGACGCATCTCACGGAGGTGCTGAAGGCCAACATGCCGGAGCTCCTGACGCATGTGGAGACGCAGAAGCTTCTCAAGGAGCTGCCGAAGGAGCATGGCGAGCTCGTCAAGGAGATCGTCCCGACGCTGATCTCGACCACGGGCATCCAGCGCGTGCTTCAACTGCTGCTCGCCGAGCGTGTCTCGATCCGCGATCTCGGCGCCATCATCGAGGGCATCTCGGAGGCGGCAGGCTCGCTGAAGAATCCGCGCGACATCGCGGAGCATGTGCGCACACGGCTCGGTCGCCAGCTTTGCGCCCAATACACGGCGCCAAACGGGCAGCTGCCGATCATCACGCTGTCGCCGGCCTGGGAGAATGCCTTCGCCGAGAGCATCGCGGGCGAAGGCGACAACCGCTACCTCGCCATGCAGCCCTCGCGGCTGCAGGAATTCGTGCAGGCCGTGCGGGAGCGCTTCGAGGACGCCGCGCGCATGGGCGACATGCCGGTTCTGGTCTGCTCGGCCACCGCACGGCCCTTCGTGCGCCAGATCATCGAGCGCTTCCGCCGCGAGACGGCCGTGCTATCCCAATCGGAGATCCACCCGCGCGCGCGCCTACGTTCGGTGGGCAGCATTTGAAAGCGCCCCGCAACGGCAGCCCTCGCTGTGCCAGAACGGGACAGTCCCTTTGGTAAGCCTCTTGCGGCCGCGGTCCGCGAGGGGATTGATACATGACCATGATCCACCGGTTTCACATCTGCGCGGATGGTCGGACCGGCGCCGTTGCGCCTGCCGGAGTGGCCGTCGTTCTGGCAACGCTCGCGGCCGCAGTCCTGGCGCTGGCGGCTGCATTCAGGCTGCCACTGGGCGCGAACTACTGGGACATCTACCTGTTCGTCGATGTGGCGCACCGGATTGATCTGGGGCAGATGCCGCATCGGGACTTCTTCATTCCGATCGGCGCCCTGCCATTCTATCTCCATGCGGCCGTGAACCGGGTTTTTCCGGCGGCCCAGCCTGTTCTGGCGGTTCAGTACGCCATCCTGCTGCTGGCCGCGCCGCTGGCCTTGTGGCTCGCGCATGACCTGCGCGCCAAGGGCGCCGGGCTCGCCCTCGCCCTTTTCGGGCCCTTCGCGGTCTTCGCGCTGCTGCCGTTCAACATCATCGATTTCTATCCGTCGCCTGGAATCGACGGCTACGGCGTCTACAACCGCCAGGCCGGTCTGATGCTCTATCTCCTCGTCGCGACCCTCGCCTTTGCGGAAAGCCGGGCGATCAAGGTCGCGGCGGTGGCCTTGGCCGTGAGTGCGCTGGTTTTCGTCAAGATCACGGCCGGGCTGGCGGCGCTGTGTTTTGCCGTGGCGGCGGTGCTGACGCTCAGAATGAGGCTGGGCGAGCTTGCCCTCGCGCTCCTCGCGAGTGCGATGGTCGTCGCGCTCGTGCAATGGGCCACGGGGCTTCCGAGCCATTATCTTGGCGATCTTGTCGGGCTTGTGGAGGACAACACCGACACGCTGACCGCGCGCCTGCTGACCTTCCTGTCGCTGAAGTTCGACGTCATCGCCGCGCTCGCGTTGGTCTGCGTGTTCGCGCTCGCGATGGACGGCGCCCGTCTTGGCGCTGCTTTGCTGGCGCTGGTGGCGCCCGGCAAGACGATGTCGGGGCGGCTCGGCGCCCTGCGGTTCCTCCTGGCTCAGCCGGTGCTGCTGCTTGCCGTGCTCACGCTGACCGCCATCGGCTACGAAACCCAGAACACGGGCTCGAACGAGTTTGTCTATCTCTGGCCCGTTCTGTTGCTGACCGCTCGCGATCTTGCGTCCCGCCTTGGCGAGACGGCACGCTTGGCGCTGGTCGTGCTGGTCTGTGCGGCGGCGCTTCCCTCCGCGATCAAGGTCGTGCACAAGGCGGCGCGGACACTGGCCGTCGCGCCCGGCTACGTGCCGGTGGTGAACACTCTCGACGGCCCGCTGGCCATGAGCCTCGCCAAGCCTTCCCACAGCGAGCGTGCCGATGCCTTGCGCCATCACTACGGGCAAGAGCGCGAGGCCTGGCGAAACCTTGCTGCAGCCGGCCAAATGCCGTCGGCGATCCTGTATTCCGAGCCCGACTACCAGACTTTCTATGTCCGCAGCCTGGCGGAGGCTGCGGCGAGGCTGCGTCGCCATGAGGCTGAAACGGGGCGCCGGTTTGCCTCTACCTACGTCCTCGACTTCGTCGATCCGCTGACCGCTGCGCTCGGCCGCATGCCTCCGCGTTTCGTTTCCGTGGCGAACGATCCGGACCGGACTTTCCCCGTGCGGATCCGCGAGCGGGTTGCGGCGGAGTTGACGACGATCGACGCGATCCTGATCCCGCGTTGTCCGAAAACGCCGGCGAGGCTCGCCATCGAGGCGGTCGCCGCTCCGGCGTTGGCGGGACGGACCATGGTCGCGCTGTCCGACTGCTGGGACATGGCGCTCAAGCAGGGTCTGTCGCCCTGAAGCGGGGCACAGCTTTCGACCACATCGCAGTAACGCTCACGTGGCGCGCCGCCGCGTCATGATTGCGGCTTTCACGATCCTGCCAGCGAAAGCCTGCATCGCCTGCCCCGGCGCTTGCCGTTTTGCCGCCCCGGCCGTATCGGGAGCTTCGATGACCGTCGTGCTCAATCTGGATGGCTACACCGATCTGCCGCCCGGCAAGATCGCCTCGATCGTCACGTTTCTTGCCATGACCGACCGCCCCCCGGCGCGACCCGACCCGTCCGACGCCGGAGATCTGAGCCTAAAGCGGCTGACCGGGCGCGATCGGGCCCTGTATCTTGAGGTCTTCAGCACCCTGGGCGAGCGCTGGATGTGGTTCAGCCGAGCGGCCATGTCCCCCGCAGCGCTCTCCGCCCTGCTCGATGATCGGGACGTTCTGGCCCATGCCCTGGTCGGACCGGAGGGGCCTTGCGGGTTGCTCGAGCTCGACTTCCGCGAGGCGGGCGCCTGCGAGATCGTCTTCTTCGGCGTGTATGATGCGTTGGTCGGCACGGGCGCCGCGCGCTGGCTGATGAACCGGGCGCTCGAACTGGCATGGCGGCCGGGGATCGGGCGGGTCTGGCTCCACACCTGCCATTTCGATCACCCGAAGGCGCTTGATTTCTACCGCCGCAGCGGCTTTGCGCCCGAGAAGCTGGCAATCGAGGTGGTGGACGATCCGCGTCTCCATGGGCGGTTGCGGCGCGATGCGGCGCCGCATGTCCCGCTGATCGAGTCTTGAGGAGCGCGCGTCAGGCGCGCCCGCCGATGCGCAGGCCGATGGCATCCATCGCAGCCTGTTCGCGCTGGTTCTGCGCTGCGCGCTCGCTCATCTTCTCGCGGTCTTCAAGGATTTCGACCTTCTTCATGTCCTCGAAGGCCTCGGCCAGCTGGCTCTTGGCTTCCTCCAGCTGACCGCGCAGGTTGTCTGCCGACTGGATGAGGTTGTCTCGGCGGGTTTTCGCCGCCTTGGCGTAGGTCGGGTAGGCGAAGTGTCCCACATCGGTGATGCCGGTCCGCGCCTCCTCTGCCTTGATCTCGCGATCAAGCTCACTCGCCATGCGCTCGAAATCGGCGATCATCATCTCGATCTGCGCCACACGCCGACGTTTCTCGTCGACCTGGAAGCGCTTGAGACGGATCAGGGTCTCACGCGACTTCATGATGGTCTCTTGACTCCTGCTACGCTGGCTGACCCGCGCCTTGTGACAGGACGCGCGGACCAGGCCACAACTGACCTTCGCGAGACGGCTCGGACTATGCGCAGCGGAGATGAAAGTTTGGTTAGCATGACAGGCGCGTGGCTGAGGGCGGTAGGCGGGGCTCACCCCATGATCTCGGCCAGCATGCGATAGCTGTCTGCCAACGAGGTGGCCTCGTCCTTGCGCTGGGCCAGAAACGCTTCCAACGCCGGATTGAGCCGAATGGCCTCGTCGACCTCGGCCGATGAGCCGGGGCGGTAGGCGCCCAGCCGGATCAGTTCCTCCATGTCGGCATAGGCGCCCATCATCTGGCGCGCCTTCAGCACAATCGGCCAATAGGCCGGATCGGCCGAACGGGGCAGCGTGCGCGAGACCGACTTGAGCACATTGATCGCCGGATATCGTCCCCGCTCGGCGATGGCGCGCTCCATCACGATGTGCCCGTCGAGAATGCCGCGGACGGCATCGGCCACCGGCTCGTTGTGATCGTCGCCATCGACGAGCACCGTGAACAGCCCGGTAATCGCGCCCTCGTCCGTGCCGGGACCGGCGCGCTCGAGCAGGCGAGGCAGCTCGCTGAAGACGGTCGGTGTGTAGCCCTTGGTCGTAGGGGGCTCACCCGCGGCCAGTCCGATCTCGCGCTGCGCCATCGCGAAGCGCGTGATCGAATCCATCATGCACAGCACCTGCAGGCCGAGGTCACGGAAATATTCGGCCACCGCCAGCGTGGTGTAGGCCGCCTGCTTGCGCATCAGCGCCGGTTCGTCGGACGGGGCGACGACGACCACCGAGCGCGCCAGCCCCGCCTCGCCGAGATCGTCCTGAAGGAACTCCTGCACCTCCCGGCCGCGCTCACCGATCAGTCCGATCACGGCGACATCCGTCTCGGCGTTGCGCGCGAGCATGGACAGGAGCACCGACTTGCCCACGCCCGAGCCGGCAAAGATGCCCATGCGCTGACCGCGGCAGCAGGTGAGAAAGGCGTTCAGCGCGCGCACCCCGAGATCGAGAGGTTGGCCGACGCGGCGACGGGCATGCGCGGTCGGCGGATCGGCGCGGAACGGGTACACCTTCGCCCCCTCCGGCGGCGGCGGTCCGCCATCGATGGGCCGGCCGAGCGCATCGATCACCCGGCCGAGCCAGGCAGGCGTCGGCCGCACGCCGGGGTGGATGCGCCTCACATGCGCCGGGCAGCCGCGGCGCACCCCTTCGAGCGCGCCGAACGGCATCGCGAGCGCCCGATCGGCCGTGAAGCCGACCACCTCGCAAGGAATGACGCGACCATGGCCGACCTCGATGTCGAGCCGCCCGCCGAGGCTCATGGCGCCGATGGGTCCGGCCACCTCGACCAGCAATCCCCGCACGCCGGCGACGCGGCCGTGAACCGAGATATTGCCGATCCCATCGAGCGCTGCGGTCAGGGCGGTGATGCGGGGCGTAGGGTCGCCGCTCATGGTCTTCACCCGGACTGTGGCCAGAACACATCGCGGAACGGCCGGAACGCTTTCACGAACCGGCCGAAACACCGACGGAACAAGGGAAATCGTTGCCGGACTGAGCCTGCGTCAACGATTCGTTTACCCGCTTGCTGAAGAGTGAACACGTCGACGATGCGCCTGTCCACGGGCTCCGATCGGGTCCGGACGACGAGGACGCATCGACGACCACCAAACGGGCGAACGGCGCCCCTTACGGCAGGGATCGACACGATCCCGATGCGGGACGGGCGAGGTTTTAGTCTGGGCGCTCTTGCGCTGACGAATCACGGTTTGTTAACCACTGTGTTCGTAGCGTGTCGCGTGGTGTTTCGAACGGGCAGGCGGTTCGGGGGCGGGGCGCCCCGGAGCGGCCGACTTCAACGGCCGGCATCGCAAGCCGCGAGATGGGCCAGACTGGGGACGACACATGCGCGTTCTGCTGATCGAAGACGATAGCGCGACGGCACAGAGCATCGAGCTGATGCTCAAGTCCGAGAGCTTCAACGTCTATACGACGGATCTCGGCGAGGAGGGCGTCGACCTCGGCAAGCTCTACGACTACGATATCATCCTTCTCGATCTGAACCTGCCGGACATGTCTGGCTACGAGGTGCTGCGCTCGCTGCGCGTCGCCAAGGTCAAGACGCCGATCCTGATCCTCTCAGGTCTCGCCGGTATCGAGGACAAGGTGCGCGGCCTCGGCTTCGGCGCCGACGATTACCTGACCAAGCCCTTCCACAAGGACGAACTCGTCGCGCGCATCCACGCCATCGTGCGCCGCTCCAAGGGTCATGCCCAGTCGGTCATCACCACCGGCGACCTGGTGGTCAACCTGGACACCAAGACGGTGGAGGTTGATGGCCAGCGCGTCCATCTGACCGGCAAGGAATACCAGATGCTGGAGCTGCTCTCGCTGCGCAAGGGCACCACGCTGACCAAGGAGATGTTCCTCAACCACCTTTATGGCGGCATGGACGAGCCCGAACTCAAGATCATCGACGTGTTCATCTGCAAGCTGCGCAAGAAGCTGGCGAATGCGTCGGATGGAAAGAACTACATCGAGACCGTCTGGGGACGCGGCTATGTCCTGCGCGAGCCGCAGGACGGCGACGAACGCATTTCCGCCTGAAACACGGGCGCATCCAGCATTTTGCAGTTGCGTGAGGCCTCGCTGTTTCGGCAGCGGGGCGTTTGTTCTTTCAGGGGCTTTGGAGCAGCTCGCATCGGTGTGTGCCTGCCTTCCGGCCGAACACGTGCGTCACGAGGCAGCTGAAATCGGGGACAGCGGCGCGATGCGACCGTTCACGATCGCTGGCCGCTGTCGATCCGCCGATATCCCTCCGGCAAGCGCAGCCCGTCTCAGCGCCGCCCCAGACCCGCCGTCTTGAGCTGGTCCTGAACCGTGCGCAGGGCGGAGCCGGTCGCCCCGGGGTCAGCAACGGCGGGTCTCGCGGGCTGCGGGCTGCCTGTGCCCTTCGCCGTCGGACGATAGATGCCGCGGTGATCGGGATCCATCGCGAACGCATCTGTGATTCCGATCACGGTCTCCGCCGCGCCGAGGGAAAGGAAGCCGTCGGGCCGAAGATGCCGTGCGATCATGCCGAGGACCCGTGCCTTGGTCGGCAGATCGAAATAGATGAGGACATTGCGGCAGAAGATGATGTCGAACTGGCCGAGCCCATGGGCTGGCTCGATCAGGTTCATCGGCTTGAAGGTGACCATGCGGCGCAGGCGATCATGGATGCGCCACTTGTCGCCTTCCTGGGTGAAGTGCTTCAGGAGCTGTTGCACGGGCAGGCCGCGCTGCATCTCGAACTGCGTGTAGATTCCCGCCTTCGCCTTCTCGAGGATCTCCACCGAGATGTCGGTCGCGAGGATCTCGATGCGCCAGCCGGCGAACCTGTCGGCCATGTCGTCGAGGATCATGGCCATGGAGTAGGGCTCCTGACCCGATGATGCCGCCGCTGACCAGATGCGCAAGCTGCGCTCGGCCGCTCGCTCCTTCAGCATGTGCGGCAGCATCACCTCGGAGAAATGCCTGAAAGGCAGCGTATCGCGGAAGAACAGCGTCTCGTTGGTGGTCATCGCCTCGATCACCGCGACGGTGAGCTCGGCATCGCCCTGGCGCACCTTCTGCGTCAGCTCCGAGATGCTGGCGATGCCCTTCCGGCGGCACAGCGTCGACAGCCGGCTTTCCACCAGATAACGCTTCTCCGCCGTCAGTGCGAGGCCGGATTTGCGGTGCAGCAGGTCGCGCAGGAAAGTGAACTCGATGTCGTTCATGCGCGCGCTCCTCCTTGCAGCAGCTGCGCCATCGCCGCGCCGATGTCGTTGAGTGGGATCACCCTGCTTGCAAGACCCGCCTTCGCCACGGCGCCGGGCATGCCCCACACCACGCTGGTGGCCTCGTCCTGCGCCAGAACGGGCGCGCCCGCCTGCCGGAGCAGCCTCGCCCCATCCGCGCCGTCATTGCCCATTCCGGTGAGGATCACGGCCAGAGTCGAGGCGCCGAACACGAGCGCGGCGTCGCTGAACAGCAGGTCGACGGACGGGCGGCAGAACTTCACCGGGGCACTGTCGTCCAGCTTCAGACGGACGATGCCCTCGGATTTGTCGATCCTGAGATGGCGCCCGCCGGGGGCGACGTAGATGGTGCCGGGAACTGGCGTCTCGCCATGGATCGCCTCGCGGGCAGGCCGGCCCGTGCGCATCCCGAGCTGTTCGGCGAAGGAGGCGGTGAACACCGGAGGCATGTGCTGCGCGATGACGATCGGCAGCCGCGCGATCGCCTGACCCATGTCGGACAGGACCTGCGCCACTGCGCGCGGACCGCCGGTCGACGAGCCGATCGCGATCAGTCGTGGGGCGACCTCCGCCCTCAGCGGCGGCAGGCCGGCCGGAAGCGGGCCGCGCTGCGGCTGCATCAGCATGTCGCGCGAGAGGGTGGGCTTCCCCTCCGGCCGCGCGCCCCGACTGGCTCCCGGCCGCGCGGCGAGAAGACCTTCGACCTTGCGCATCAGCTCCTGGCGGAAGCTGGTCGACATGGTCAGGTCGCGGTTGGTGTCGGGTTTGGGCTGCAGGTCGACCGCGCCGAGGGCAAGGCACTGCATGGATAGTCTGGCCGAACGTGCGGTGAGGCTCGACGCCACGATCACCGAACTGTCGGGACTGACCTTCAGGATTTCGGGCAGCGCGGTCAGCCCGTCCATCACCGGCATGTCGAGATCGAGGATGACGATCGCCGGCTTGTGCTGCTGGGCCGCCTTGACGCCTTGCGCGCCATCCGACACCGCCGCCACGACCTCGAACAAGGGATGCTCGCCGATCCAGCGGTTGAGCAGGCCGCGGGCGACGACGGAATCGTCGACGATCAGCACCTTCGCCCGCCTTGCGGGGGAGGTGGCGTGATCGTCGCTGCAGGCTGCCGGAAGGGACATGGGCTCTCGAATGTCGTGTCCCGGCGACGGGACAGGGAAGTGACGGGTGCGGTCCGTCCGGGCCATCGGCGTCGGAGCCGTGCCCGGAACGCTGATCAGACCAGACCGACCTGCTGGAGCTTGGAGGTCAGGATGTCGCGGTCGAAGGGTTTCATGATGTATTCGTCGGCGCCGGCATGCATCGCGCGCGCGATGTGCGAGATGTCGTTCTCGGTGGTGCAGAACACGACCTTGGGCTCCTTGCCGCCGGGTATCTGACGCAAGGCCCTCAGGAAGTCGTAGCCGTCCATCACCGGCATGTTCCAGTCGAGCAGCACCATGTCGGGCATCGCCGCGCGGCACTGGTCGAGCGCCTGGGAGCCGTCCTCGGCTTCCCGGATCTGGAACTGCAGGCTCTCGAGGATCCGTCGGGCCACCTTCCGGATCACGGCGGAATCGTCGACCACCAGGCACGTCTTCATGTCATTACCCCTGTAAGATGAGGGCAGGAGCACTGCCTCAGGCCGCAAGGTTCTGGTTGCTGATGAGTGAAGCGAGATCGAGCACGACGAGAATCTGCCCGTCGAGTCGGTGAACACCGCGAGACATGGCCTGCCAGTCCGCTGACATATGGATCGGGTTCGGGTCCAGCCCATCGATCGGCAGCCGGATCACGTCGCCGATCCGGTCCACAAGCAGGGCGAAGTGATCGCTGCCATGATCGATGCCGATCGCCATCGCGTCATCGCGCGTGCTGCTCGCTGCGGCGCGCACGCCCAGCAGGGTGCGCAGACAGATCGCCGTCACGACGCGGCCGCGCAGGTTGAGCAGGCCCCGGATCGCCGCCGGCGCAAGCGGCACGCGCGTGATCTGCACGGCCGAAAAGACCTCGTTCACATCCTGGATCGGCAGGCCGAACAGCTGGTCGCCGAGCGAGAAGGTGACGTATTCGAAGCTGTTGGCCATGGCCTGCGCATCGTCGTTCGCTGCCTGGGGGCGCGCTTTCGCATCGTGAGCGGTCAGGCTTGTGGGGGGTGCAGGCCTGGTCATGCGGCCTCCATCGCGAGGGTCTGGTCGGTCTGTGCCGAGAGCGCGGCCATCAGGGCATGGCGGTCGAACTTGGCGATGACATCGCTCACGCCGAGCGCGAGCGCCTGCTCGACGATCTGGGCGCGCGGTATGGCGGCAAGGCCGACCTTCACAACGGCGCGGGCTTTCGCGTCGGTCTTCAGCGCCTGCAGCAGGGCGAGGCTGCCGCTTTCCGTTGTCTCGAGGTCAACCACAACGGCATGGATGCTGCGACGTGCCGAGAGGGCTTCCTGCGCCTCGCCGGCGCTGGCGCACGGCACGGGGCGGAAGCCGGCAGCCTTCAGCACCGGCACGAGCATGTCACGGACGAAAGCAGAGGGCTCCAGCAGGATGACGTCGCGGTTGCGCACCGCCTTCTGGCCGCGCGTCTGGCTGAGCCAGTCCGGGTAGGCCTGCGGCAGATAGTGCGCCAGATCGAGGATCTGCGTCGCACGTCCGCCGATGACCGCCGAGCCGAGCACGCCGGGCTCCGTGTCGGCAAAAGCGACCTCGACGTGCTCGTCGAGGATGTCGACGATCGCCTCGACGGCGAGTCCCATGGTGCGCTCGCCGTCGGAGAAGATGATCAGCGGCTGCGAGCCGTCACGGCGGATCTGGTAGGCGACGTGCGCCGGGATCAGCGGCATCAGACTGCCGCGATACTGCACCAGCGGCCGGCCCGTGGTCCATTCGATGGTGCTGGCGTCGATCTCCTCGAGCCGCGTCACAAGGGACAGCGGCACCGCCCTGAGCGAGCCGCCCCCGGCCCGGAAGACGAGAATCGTCTCGCGCTCGGCGATTGCGCCGCCATGTTCGGTTTCCGCCGCCGCGACGATGTCGCTGTCGAGGTCGATCTTGCCGATGGAGCGCGCCAGCCCGTTCGGATCGAGGATCAGCACGACCGCGCCGTCGCCCAGGATGGTGTTTCCGGAGAACAGCTGAAGAGACTTCAACTTCGCCGACATCGGCTTGACGACGATCTCCTCCGTGTGGAGCACGCCGTCGACGAGTATCCCGAACTGCTGCTGTCCGACCTGTGTCACGACCACGAAGCCGCTCTGGGCCTCGCCATCGGTGAGGCCCATCACGCCAGCCAGCGATACCACCGGCAACAGCCGCCCGCGCAGGCGCAGAACGCTCGCGCCGTTCAGGCTTTCGATGGCGTGCTCGCTGCCGGGGCGGACCCGCACCATCTCGCGCACCACCACCTGCGGGATGGCGAAGCGCTGCTCCTCGACCGCCACGATCAGGGCCGACACGATGGCGAGCGTCAGCGGGATCTTCACGGAGATCGTCGCGCCCTTGCCTGGCTCGGACGCAATGTCGATCGTCCCGCCGATGGCGTCGATGTTGGTCTTGACCACGTCCATGCCGACGCCGCGGCCCGAGACGTTGGTGACCTTTGCCGCTGTCGAAAAGCCCGGATGGAAGATGAAGCGCGCGACCTGCGCGTCCGTCATGCGCTCGAGCTCGCCCGCAGAGGACAGTCCGAGTTCGAGCGCCTTGCGGCGGATGCGCGCGATGTCGAGCCCGCGTCCGTCGTCGGCGATGCGGATGGTGATCGAGCCGCTTTCATGGGCGGCAGACAGCTTGATGCGGCCCGTTTCGGGTTTGCCGAGCAGGCGCCGTTCGGCCGCAGGCTCGATGCCGTGGTCGGCCGAGTTGCGCACCATGTGCGTGAGCGGGTCCTTGATCTGCTCCAGCACCTGGCGATCGAGTTCGGTTTCGGCTCCTTCCATCACCAGCTCGATGGACTTGCCGAGTTCGGAGGCGAGGTCGCGCACGACACGCGGCAGCTTCGACCAGGCGTTGCCGATCGGCTGCATGCGGGTCTTCATCGCGCCGTCCTGCAACTCGGCGGTGATGTGGGAGAGCCGCTGCAACGGGCTCTTGAAGTGGCTGTCGTCGTGCCGACGCGCGATCTCGAGGAGCTGGTTGCGGGTCAGCACGAGCTCGGAGACCATCGTCATCAGATGCTCGAGCGTGCCGACGTTGACGCGAATGGTCTGCGCCGCGATACGCGATTCGATGGCATCCTCGAGCGGCCGGTCAACGCGCGGGGCGACGGGGCCGGCCGGCGCGGCGGCTGCGGGTTGCGCCACCGGCAAGGGAGCGGTCTCGTCCGGGCCCTCCGCGGCGCGGAACGCGGCCTCCAGCTCGTCCAGCGAGACTTCCCCCGGCTTCAGCGGCCGTTCGAGAACCTGGTAGGCCAGCGTGCCCACCGTCCCGGTTGTCTCAGGCGCCGGCCGCGCCGCCTCGAGGCTGTCGCGCGCCTGCCTGGACGCTTCGTCGAGCGCGCAGATCAGGTCGTCGTCCAGTCCATCCGGCTCGGCGCCGGTCTGCTCCAGCGCCGCCAGGATCATCTTGACGCGGTCGATGGTTGCAAGCGTCAGGGACACCGCCTGGGGCGTCACTGCCGCGCCATCGCGCAACTGGCCGAGCAATGTCTCGGCCGAATGAGTCAGAGCTTCGAGCCGCGGCAGGCCGAGGAACCCCCCTGTGCCCTTGATGGTGTGGACAAGGCGGAAGATGTTGCGCAGGATCTCGTTGTTGGAGGGGTCGCGTTCGAACTCGACGATCTGCCGATCGACGGTATCGAGATGCTCGTGCGACTCCGTCAGGAACTCTTGCAGCAGGTCGTCCATGCCGACGATCCAACCCACGTGGCGTTATTCGTGGGTGAACTCTGCCTGCGATGAGTGAACGATCGGTTGAGGCGCCCGACCAATTCGCGCAAGGGTTGCAAAACTACGCTTTAGGTTGTGCGCTGATCGTCACGACGTCGCCATCAAGCGCCATGACCACATCCATGCCGGCTGCCCGGGCGATCTGGCCGGTATAGTAAGGCTGCACGCCATGCGCATCGACGACGCCATTCGGCGCGCGTCCGGCGATCAGCTCCGGGGCATTGTGCGGGATGCGGGCGTTGATGCCCTGGGCCCGCAGGGTGAAGCGGCCCTGTTCGCCGGTCACCTCGCCGTTGACCGCCAGCGAGCCGCCGCGCGGGATGGCGTGGGCTGCGACCATCAGCAGGTTGAGCAGAAGTTTGACCTGGTTCTTCGGCAAGAGCGCGCGCGGCACCTCCCAGGTGAGCCCGATCTTCTCGTCGGCGAAGAAGGCTCTGGCGACCTGTCCGGCATCCCCGGTGTCGATCATCGCCCCGGCAGAGCCCGCGGCTCCGAAGGCGATGCGCGCGAATTGCAGGCGGGCAGAAGCCTGCCGCGAGCTCTTGCGCACCAGATCGATCGAGAACTCCTTCATCGAGGCGTCGCCGCTGTCATACAGCTCGATGCCGTTCACGACGGCCCCGACGGGGCTGATCACGTCATGGCAGACGCGGCTGCACATGAGCGCAGCGAGATCGAGGCCATCGAGGTTCACCGCCGTGACTGCCACCGGCGCTTCGGCGTTCATCCGCTTGCTCCCTGAAGGCTCGCGAATCACCATCGTGTCGCACTGTGGGCTTAGCCGGGCGCACCTTGTCTTGCCAAGCTGACCGCATCTGTGGCGAACTCGTGACAGCGCGCCCGGTTCGTCTGTCAAGTCGAGGCGCCGTGTCCGCCGTTCTCTGCCTGCGCTCGTCAGGTTTCCCGTTTCACTTCTGAAGCCGCGCCGACCTTGCCCCCGCGTCCTGTTTCAACCCTCGCCCTGTCGCCCGACCAGCTCGGGGTGCGCCTGTTCGAGGCTGCGCTGGCAGGAGCGCGGGCGCTGATGCTGTTCTGGAAAGGACCTGTGAGGGCCTCGCGCAAGCGCGACGGCTCGCTGGTCTCGGAGGCTGATCACGCGTCGGACGCGGCGGTTCGCGCTGCGCTGCGCATCGCGGGTATCGAGGTGCCGCTGGTCAGCGAGGAAGGCAGCCAGCACCTTGGCGCGGGACAGGGCGACTATCTTTTGCTCGATCCGTTGGACGGCACGGCCGACTTCCTCGATCAGGCTCCCGAATTCTGCGTCTGCATCGCCTGCATTCGCGATCACCGCCCCATCGCCGGGGCGATCGTCGCGCCGGCGATGCGCCGCGCCTGGCATGCCGGCAAGATCTGCCATGCGCTCACCCTCGACGAGGGGCTGGCCGTCAGCCGCAGCCGCCGCGTACGGGCGCGACCGACCACCTCCCGGAAAGGCTTGCGCGGGCTGATCAGTCGTCGCCATGGCGATGAGCGCTCGTTGGCGGCAACCAGAGCCTGCGGCGTGGCGGCGACGATCACGGCCTCGTCAGCCGTCAAGTTCGGGCTGCTGGTCGAAGGCGAGGCGGATGTGCATGTCCGACACGGCCCCACGATGGGCTGGGACATCGCGGCGGGCGACGCAATCTTGTCGGCGGCCGGCGGTGCCATTCTGGGCCTCGATGGCGAGCCCCTGCGCTATCCGGCCACGAATGGAGACTATCGCAACCCGCCCTTCATCGCGGTGCGCAGCGCCGCCATGGCGCAGCAGGTGCTGAAGGCCTGCGCCGGCTGATCGGGGCGATGCGTTCAGCGGGCCAGAAGGCGCTGCACCTGCGGCCAGCGCTCGTTCGCAACGGCAAGCAGCTCGGGGTTGCCCGTCGCCTGTTGCCGCGCCTCACGCGTCCTGAACAGATGCAGCCGCTCGTTGACGATGGCGAAGTGCTCGGGGCGCGTATCCACCGCACGTCCTGCCGCGACTCCGGTCGGATCGTAGCCTCCGAAGGCTGGCATGTAGACGTGCGGCGCGCGCTCGAATGCCGCGCGATTGGCCGCGCTCGCGAAGCGCCAGACCAGCCCCTCGTGAATGATCTCGTGCCGGGCGCTGCCGCCGATCGCCCGCCCTTCCGCGAAATAGGCGACCGGATCGAAACCGAACAGCGCGATGCCGGCCTGATCGTGGATCACCACCTGTTCGCCTGCCGAGGGCAACGCAGGGAGTTTCGGCATGCCGACCGTGGCCATGGCCGGCCTGTGCATGCCCGCCAGCGCCGCAAGCGCGGTCGCTGCCGCCCAAGTCCGCACGCATCGGCGATGCCTTGCCATGGCCTTCATCCGCATCGATCCTGATTGGCGCCGATTCGCGAGCCCGGCCGGGGTCGCTTGCGCTGGGTTCGCGTGGCCGGGTGGGCCTCGTCTCGCCCTGTGCGTACACCCGGTGGTCTCTCCGCCCGGTTGAGGGAATGGATGACATTTTAGGGAGTCGGGCCGATGCGCCTCGTTCGCGCGATGCTGGGCCGGATGCGCCAGCGCTTGTTCGGTTTGCGCCAGCTGGTGATGGCGTTGTTCGTTCTGGCGGGCGCGCTGTCGGGCGCGCCGCCAACGCGCGCGCAGGGCGCGTCCGAGCCAGGCTTCAACACTGGCGAACTGGTCAACTCGGGCCACAAGTTCTTCGGCAATGTCTCGCGTGGGCTGGCGCTCGCCATCGAGGAGGCGGTACGTCGCTGGGGCGAGCCTAATGGCTACATCCTCGGCCAGGAGGGGTCCGGGGCCTTCGTGGCCGGGCTGCGTTACGGCGAGGGCACCCTCTACACCCGCAATGCCGGCGACAGGAAGGTGTTCTGGCAAGGACCATCGCTCGGCTTCGATTTCGGTGGCGATGGCGCGCGGACCATGATGCTGGTCTACAATCTGCCGCGCGTCGACGCGATCTTCCAGCGCTTCGGTGGCGTCGATGGCTCCGCCTATCTGATCGCCGGCGTCGGCTTCACCGCCCTCACGGCCGGCGATGGCGTCACGATCGTGCCGATCCGCACGGGCGTCGGTGCCCGTTTGGGCGTCAATGTCGGCTATCTGAAGTTCACGCCGCAATCGACCTGGAACCCCTTCTGACCGGCGACCCCTCGGGACAAGTCTGCTCGCTTGCTGGCGTCCGCGTTGGCAGCCGCCTATACTGGCGGCATGCACAGGCAACCTGACGGCGCGCCGCTCGTGGGCGGTCAACGAACAGCTTCGCGGCGGGAGCGGCGGCCGTGATCGAGTCCATGATGGTTGCGGCCCTCGGCTTTCTGGTGGCCACGCTGTTGTGGCTGCTGGCGCTGCCGGCGATAGCGCGGCGCGCGGACCGGCTGGCCAGGCGCCGGGCCGAGTTGATGTTCCCGCTGTCGCTCGACGAGGTTGCGGCTGAACGGGATCATCTGCGCGCTGCCCATGCCGTGCGCGAGCAGGCGCTGTTGCGGCAGATGGAACAGGCGCGAAGCGAGCGGGCTGCAGCGCTTGCCGCTGCCGGGGAGCGTGACGGGCGCATCGCTGAGCTGATGCAGACCATCGAAGCCCGCGATGCGCGCCTCGGGGAGGTCAGCGCCGAGCTGGCCGGCACGGCCGATAGCCTCGCCCGCACCGAGGCAGCGCTCGCCGCAGAGCAGGCTGCCCATGCCCGCACGCAGGCCGACCTCTCGGTTGCAGTGCAGGCCCTCGCCGACCGCGATCGCGAGATCGGCGAGCTGCGCGTCGCGCGCGCTGATCTGACCGCAGAGGTCACGCGCCTGATGGGGGCGCTCGCGCAGTCGCGGTCCATGGCCGAGACAATGGACGCTGCCCTGGCAAACCTGAAGCTCGAGCACGCCAGCCTGTCTGCCGCCCATGACGCCCTTTCGATGGAGAAGGACCGGCTGCGCATCGTACTGGCCGAGGCCGAGACGCTGTCGCTGGCGCGGGCAGGCCGGACCGAGGAGCTCGAGGCCGCCTTGCGGAGCGCCACCGAGCAGGTTGCCGCGCTCGGCGCGGCTCTTGTGAAGGCTGAGGAGGAGGCTCGGCAGCAGAACGCTCGTCACGATGCTGCCGCTGCGTCCCTTTCCGAGACGGCGCGCCGGCTCGAGCGCCTCGACGCCGAGCATGCCGCGCTTGTGACGGATCTCCAGCAGGCCCGCTTCCGCGCCGAGGCGCTCCAGGCGGAGCGGGACGATCTCTCCGCCCGCCTGCGCGAGGCGGGCGCCGGTCGCGCCCGGGCGGAGGCCGAACT
>CAZDUL010000108.1:0-24383 GCA_964508635.1 uncultured Allobosea sp.
CCCCAACGCCGAACTGATCGTGCCGGCCCCGGAATGGGCGTTCTGGATGGACGATGCGCGCATGAACGGCGCGCCGGATGCGATGCGAGGCGCATTCCAGAACGTGCGTCGCGTGTTCGGCTCCGAGGCAGCGCGGATCAGGCAGTTCGCGCCCGGGGCGGAGGTTGTGCCGGGCATCACCTCGGTCGCCGCCTTTGGGCACACGCCGGGCCATTGCGCCTTCGTGATCGCGTCGGGCAATGGCCGGCTGATGTTCTTGGCGGATGCCGCCAACCACCCGGCCCTTTTCGTGAGGAACCCTGACTGGTCGGCCGTCTTCGACATGGACGCAGACACCGCGCGCACCACGCGCCGCCGCCTGCTCGACATCGCAGCTTCGGAGAAGGTTCAGGTGCATTTCTACCACGCGCCCTTCCCCGCCACGGGCTTCATTGCCAAGGACGGACCGGGTTTCGCATTCATCCCGACGCAATGGTCGTCCGTGGTGTAGATCGGCGGTTTCCACCGCGCGACTGGACCACTGGCCCGCAAAACGTGCTAACAGGGCAGCGCCTGGGCGATGCCTGGCCCCGGCTTTTGCACACCATGGGCCCCCGATGACGCTCGAAGCCGCCCTGCCGAAGCCGGACGCGCCAGCCGCGGCAGCCACGTCGCCGGCGACGACCCTGCCGGCTGTGAGCCGCATCGCCTTCGTCGCCAGCGACAGCCTCGAGGCGCAGGCTGCGCTGCGCCGGCTCGAAAGCGCCTACGGCTCCGCGCCGCCGGAAGAAGCCGATGTCATCGTCGCGCTCGGCGGCGACGGGCTGATGCTGCAGACGCTGCACCGGTTCATGGATCAGGATGCGCCGTCGAAGCCGATCTACGGCATGAACCGGGGCTCGGTCGGCTTCCTGATGAACGAGTATCGCGAGGGACGCCTCCTTGACCGTCTGCGCGCGGCCGAGATCTCGATCGTCCACCCGCTGCTGATGACCGCCACGGCCAGCGACGGCGCGGTGACGCAGGCGCGCGCGATCAACGAGGTTTCGCTGCTGCGCCGCTCCTATCAGGCGGCCAAGCTCTCCATCTCGGTGGACGGAACGGAACGGTTACCGGAGCTGATCGCCGACGGCGTGATGGTGGCCACGCCGGCCGGCTCGACAGCCTACAACCTGTCGGCGAACGGACCGATCCTGCCGCTCAATGCCCCGCTGATGGCGCTGACGCCGATTTCAGCGTTCAGGCCGCGGCGCTGGCGCGGCGCGCTGCTGCCGGATCGCGCCCGGGTCGGCATCACCGTTCTGGAGGCCGCGAAGCGCCCGGTCAGTGCCGTGGCGGACCACATCCAGGTCGACAACGTCACCCAGGTCGATATCGCCATGGATCACAGCATCGACCTGCTGATGATGCACGATCCGGGGCACTCGCTCGACGAGCGGATTTTGCGCGAGCAATTCGGGGGCTGATATCGTTGCACGTGCCCGAATCGTCGGGCCTCGAAGGGCGTGCCGCGCGATGCGGGTCGATTTCACGAAGCTGCGCTTCCTGATCATGGACGACAACGCCTATATGCGGCGTGTCTTCAAGGCGCTGCTGCACGGTTTCGGCGCGCGGGAGGTGGTGGAGGCCGAGGATGGGGCCTCGGGCCTCGAACTGTTCATGACCTTTGCGCCCGACATCGTGATCGTGGACTGGGAGATGCCGATTCTCGACGGGCTCGAGGTCACGCGGCTGATCCGTCAGCCGGCGACGAGCGTCAACCCGTTTGCTCCAATCATCATGATCACGGGCCATTCGGAGAAGCGGCGGGTGACGACGGCGCGCGACGCTGGCGTCAACGAGTTCCTGGTCAAGCCGATCTCGTCAAAGGCTCTGTATGACAGGGTGCTGACGGTGGTGGCGTTTCCACGACCCTATATCCGCACCAAGAGCTATTTCGGCCCCGACCGGCGGCGTGGGGTTCAGAACAACTACAGCGGTCCCGAGCGGCGCAAGGGCGGCGATGCGGAGGTCATCAAGGCCCGGGCGCTGTCGGAAAAGGCGAGGATGCGGTGATGTCAGCCAGTGATCCTTGGAGACGAGCGCCGTCGGAAACCGAGTACGACGACCATGCCGTGATTGCGCCGGTGCACGATCTCGCCGAACGGGCCGTGCGCAGCGGTTCCTCGAAGGACGTCGACCGGCTTCTGGCCAAGGCGGAGGAAGCGCTCGCCGAACTCAGGCAGGAGTTCCCGGCCTGGATGGCGGCGGAGTTCGAGGCGCTGGAGAAGGCGTGGGCGGCGCACAAGGCCGGCGCGCCGGACGGCAAGGTCCAGCTGTTTCGCCGCATCCATGACATGCGCGGCCAGGCCTCGACCTTCGGCTATCCGCTTGCTGGCCGCGCCGCGGACATGCTGTGCAAGCTGATGGACGCGTTGCAGGAGGTGCCGCCCGACGTGATCGAGGCGCATGTTCAGGCGATCCGCGTGATTATCCGAGACAACGTCAACACCGACGATCATCCGCTTGGCCTGCAGATGATCGCGGCGCTGGACGAACTCGGCATCGGCCTCATCCGGCGGGCATTGTCCGGTCAGGGCTAGGCCACGATTGCGCCTCTCAGGCCGCGTCGGCGAAGGATCGGTCCTGCTGCGCGATCAGGGTGAGGTCGGGATCGACCTCGAGAAGCGCGGCGAGCGCCGCGTGGTCCGCCATGCCATCGGCCAGAATGCGCGCCTCCTCCCGCGCAGCCTCGGCTTCAAAGCGGCGAAGCAGCGCGATCAGGCCCGCATGGTCGTCGTGACGTCCGTTGTCGCACGCGATCAGCACGTGCTCGATGATACGGCGGGAAAGGCCCTGCCCCTCGGCCGGTCCTGCTGCAGATACCTCCCGTGCCGCCGTGCTGGCAGCAACGAAGGCGGGCACCAGCAAGGCCGGGATTCCGGCCTTGCGGCACAGGGGCGCGACGCCTGCGCCGCGCCGATCCTGCAGGATCGCGCGGGCGCGCGCCAGCGGCATGTTGGCCAGCGACGCAAGGGCTGCCTCGGCCAGAGCCGGCTCGCCGCTGAGCAGGGATCGCAGGATGAGCGAGGGCGTGAGCCTGCCAGAAGCCCTGAGCGAGTCGATCAGCTCCATCAGTTCAGCCTCGCCGGCGATGCGTGCGAGGCTTTCGGCACCCATGCGCACGGCCACGCGTTCTGTTGTCTCCCGCACAAGACGTTCGGCGCGCTCGCGTCCCAGCCAGCCGGCCTGATCGGCCCAGCTGGCCAGCGATCGGGCGACAGAGCAGGTCAGCGCATGCCGAAGCGACATGGGCAAATCCGCACGCGCCAACAGGGCGCCTCGCACCGTTGCATCATCGCCGAAGCGTTGCGCCGCCTGCTCCAGGTCCGCCGCAGATACGGGGGCGAACGGATTGTCGAGCAGCAGCGCGACCGCCTCAGGCGCGCCGAGCGCGATCAGCGCCGCGGCGACGCCGGGCCCCATCTCGAAACGACGCGCAACAGCCTCCTGCGCCAGCGCGTCCCCCATCGCCACAGCGTCGATGAGGTCGGCGTCGGCCAGGACGGGCGAGGCAGCGAGCACCAGGGCCGCAATGTCTGGCTGATCCTGCGCGAGTCCCAGAACAAGCGCGCGCGGAACATGATCGGACGCGACCACCTCGGCCAATGCGCGACGGACCAGCGGCGCAGGATCGTGAAGGATGGCCAGCAGGGCCGTCTCGGCGTCGGGGCGCTCGACCTCCGGCACCTGGCCGCGCACATAGGCCTGAGCGAGGAGCCGCACGGCGGATGCGCGTTCGCTTGCGCTGGCGGTGCGAGCCCAGAGCAGGAAACGGCGCACGATCATCGGGGCAGTCCCGGCTTGAGGAAAGCGTTGAGGTTGAGCGGACCACGTGACGGCCGACGCCTTGTCGGCGATGTGGGAGGAGGCAGACCGGCCACATCGGCAGGGCGATCGGGCGGCATTGGCGCAGTCACCGCCCGCGGCACCGGGTCCATCGCCGCGACGCTGGAGGCGTCCGTGGCCGTTGTCATCGGGAAGAACCGCTGCGCCGGATCGAGCGAGGCGAGCTCGACGCCCCGCGCCCCGCCGGACGAACGCGGCCCGCTCCACAGCTGCGCAACCGCGTCGGATACGGGCGAGCGCACCGCATTCGTGGCGAAAAGGCCCAGCAACCCGCCACGCGCGGGCACTGGCCCCGCCGAAGCAACCGCGGCCTCATCAAGATCGGCATGGGTCCGGGTCAGCATTGCGAACACTTCGGAAACGGTGCGGGGCCGACCGCCGCGCTCGTAGAAGATCGCGCGGTTGGCAGCGGCTGCATCGGGAAAGTCGCGCGCGGCGATGCGCGCCGGGTCGCTCGCCATCCGGCCGATCAGATCGCTTGCGCCCCGGGCTCCCAGCACATGAGCGACATAGAGTTCGCCCGACGTCGGCTCGCGGCCGAGCGCGGCCCGCAGTTGCTCGCGGTTGCGCTGGGTGAAGGCCGCGGCCATGGCGGCGGATGCGGACGGATCGTGCCTGAGGGCCATGATCTCGGCGCGGCGCGCCCGATCCGGCACATGAAAACGACCATCGGCGTCCTGCTGGATCGCGCCGGCTGCGTCCCCGAGACCGTGACGGCTGCCCTCGGCCCGCAAGGTGGCGAGCCAGGTCTGGTCGATGAACTGGAACAATCCCGTGGCGCTGGAGGTGCGCGCCCGCGCCTGCGGATCCAGCGCGGACTCGCGCTGCGCGGTGCGCATGAGATAATCGAAGCTTACGCCGGTGCGGTCCGCCGCGTCGCGGATCGCGGCGGCAACGGGCGAAGCAATCGCCTGTCTCGACGGGGCATCACCGGGGCCTTGCGTGGTGAAGAGGAACATGAACCATCCAGGACCGGGCAGGAAGCGATCGACGCGACTCGGAGGCGATCGCACGACGCGGATCGTCTGCTCGCCTCGACGGTGACGGATTCATGGTAAGCGAACGGTTAAGATCGCCTTCGTCCACGCATCCGCGCATCTTCGCCAACCGCTCCAGCTTCCACCGCAACCGACGCCCCGCATAACGAAACGATCACGGACCGCATCATGACCCAGACTGCACCCGATGGCCGCCACTGGCGCGGCGGGCTCTATTTCGAGGACCTCGAGGTCGGGCTGCTCATTCGCCATCGCCTGACGCGCACCGTCACGCAAATGGACAACATGCTGTTTTCGAACATGACGCTGAACCCGCAGCCGCTGCATATCGACGCGCA
Organism: uncultured Allobosea sp.; assembly: GCA_964508635.1. GTDB lineage: Bacteria > Pseudomonadota > Alphaproteobacteria > Rhizobiales > Beijerinckiaceae > Allobosea. The sequence continues at coordinate 5,204 of CAZDUL010000108.1, forward strand.
TTTCTGCGCGACCGAAACCGAGTTCGGCCGGCCGCTGGTCAACTCGCTGTTCACGCTCGGGCTGATGATCGGCATCTCGGTGAACGACACGACCGTCGGCACCACCATCGCCAATCTCGGTATGAGCGACGTGACGTTTCCGGCACCGCTGTTCGAGGGCGATACGGTGTCCTGCACGACCGAGGTCGTGGCGCGGCGCGAGTCGAAATCGCGCCCGGAGGCCGGCATCGTCGATTTCCTGCACAAGGCCTACAAACAGGATGGCGTTCTGGTCGCGCAATGCCGGCGGCAGGCCTTCATGCGCAAGCGCCCGGCGGAGGGTCCTCAGGCATGATGCGCTCCCTGCTGTTCGTTCCAGGCGACAACCCGGCCAAGCTCGACAAGGCGCTGGTCTCGGGTGCTGATGCGCTGATCCTCGACCTCGAGGACTCCGTCGCGCTCAGCGCAAAGCCGGCAGCGCGGGACATCGTCGCCTCGTTTCTGGCCAAACAGGCGTTCAGGAAGAACGCCGGCGGGCCCATGCTGCTTGCGCGCATCAATGCGCTGGGCAGCGGCCTCTCCGACGCCGATCTCGACGCTGTTGTGAGACCCGGTCTGACGGGCATCGTACTGCCGAAGGCAGAAGGCGGGGCAAGCGTTCAGCATCTGGCTGCCAAGATCGCCGTGCGCGAAGCCGAGGCCGACCTGCCCGACGGCTCGGTGAAGATCCTTGCCATAGCGACCGAAACCGCGCGCGGCGTGTTCCAGCTCGGCAGTTTCGCCGGCGCATCGCGGCGGCTGATGGGCCTGACCTGGGGCGGCGAGGACCTCTCCGCCGATATAGGCGCCGAGACCAACCGGCTCTGCGATGGCAGCTATGCCGACCCCTACAGGCTCGCGCGCGCGCTGACGCTGCTCGGCGCGGCGGCAGCCGAGGTCGACGCGATCGACAGCGTCTTCACCGCCTATCGCGACAGCGAGGGGCTGGCCGCGGAGTGTCGTGCCGCCGTTCGCGACGGCTTCGTCGCCAAGATGGCGATCCATCCGGCGCAGGTCCCGGTCATCAACGCCGCCTTCCAACCGAGCGAGGACGCCATCGCGCAGGCGAGGCGCATCGTTGCAGCCTTCGCGGCCGATCCCGAGGCCGGCGTCATCGGCCTCGATGGCCAGATGATCGACAGACCGCACCTGAAACGCGCCGAGCGATTGCTCCGGCGCATCGGCGGTTGACCCGTAACACAGCATCATCGCGTGTCGATGATGCGGCAAGAGCGCAGGCCACTCTCCAGGCAATTCTGGGCCCGGCGCGCGTTGTCGAGCTCCCGGACCAGCCAGAGGGCAGCGGCGCCGAGCGCGAGGATCAGCACAAGCCTGATGGCGCGGGCGATCCAAGCGCGTCGGGGCCCCTCGCCTCGCGCAGCGTCCTTCGCAGGCGAGCGATCCTCATCCACCGTTGGGCCGCTCCAGCGTGATCACCTTGTCCACGACTGCATAGTCGGCATAGCCGCAACGGGCGAGCGTGCGGGCGGCAGCGATGTCGAAACGGCCATCAACGATGAAGCGGTCATCGATGTGCACGCCGACGACCTGGCCGAGAACGAGGTGCCGGTCGAGCTTGCGGCCCTCGACATCCGCCAGTTCGGAGATCGAGATGAGCCGACATTCCAACGCTGCGGCCGCTTCGCGAACATAGGGCGGCTTTACCAGCCTCGACACCGCCATGGCGAGCCCGGCATAGGTGAACTCGTTCTCGCCACGTGGCAGCGGCGCGGATGTCAGGTTCATCTGGTCCGCCAGATCGAGCGTCACCAGCGAACAGGTGAATTCGCCGGTCTCCTCGATGAAGGTCACCGCGTCCTTGCGCCCTTCGGACGAGAACATCACGATCGGCGTCGGAGGCGACGAGACGAGATTGAAGAACGAATAGGGTGACAGGTTGATCGCGCCGCTCGCGCCTTGCGCCGCGATCCAGCCGATCGGCCGCGGGGCAACGATGGCCTTCAGCGGATCGTGCGGCAAAAGCGAGCCATCCCGCGCTTGAGGACGATAGAACATCGCGCAGCCCCCCGGGCCCGGTTTTCTCAGGCCCAGGTCACGATATCGGCAAGGGCCGGACGCTCGCGCTCCTCCGGCGGACGCATGGGCCGGCCGATGTGGATGAAGCCGGCGACCTTTTCCTGAGGCTCCACGCCCAGAAGCGCGAGGGCCCGCCGGTCATAGGCATACCACTCGGTCAGCCAGTTCGCGGCATAGCCCAGGGCGAACGCGGCATGCGAGAGGTTCATGCAGACCGCGCCAGCCGACAGGACCTGCTCCCATTCGGGAATCTTAGCGTGCGGCGCGGCGCGGGACACCACCGCCACCACCAGCGGCGCGCGAGCGAGCCGCTTGCGCTCGAACGCGATAGCATCGGCATCAGCGCCCGGATTGTGGTCGCTGAAGATGGCGGCGAGCCCCTCGCCCAGACGCTCCCGCGCCTCGCCGGCAATCACGATGAAACGCCAGGGCACGAGCTTGCCATGATCGGGGGTACGCGCCGCGACCGTCAGCAGCGTCTCGATCTCCTCGCGAGTCGGCACCTCAGGCGCCATGAGCATCGGCTTGACCGAGCGGCGGCGTGCGAGCGCCTCGATCAGGGTTCCAGCGTTCTGGGATGTCATGGGTCTGGCTCCTGGTCACGCGGTTCAAGGCCGCGAACGGGCGTTCAACGGATATGGCCAGCGTGCGTGCTGGCCAGATGCGGGTAGCCCATGGCCCGCCCCGTCGCAATGGAGCAGTGGCGCGCCGGACCGGGACTCGCTAGATCGTCAGCATGACCCTCTCACCTGCGCGTCACCGCTGCGCTCATTGCGGATCTGTCCGCGCCTGGTTCGCCAGCAGCGCCGCGGCCTGCCGGCGCTGCGCTGTCGCAAGGGCCGCCCTTGCGGTTGTGATCGTCTTCCTTGCGGCGATCCCCCGGTTCGGGCCTCTGGGCATCGCTCCGGCATGGGCACAAGCTCCGGTCGCACCGGCTGGGGCGCCGGCCAGCGAGGCACCGATCGCGGTGCGCGCGACGCAAATCACCGCCCAGGCGTTCTATGCAGGCGACAACAAGCCGATGCGCAGCGGTCTGATCTGGCGCGTGCTGCGGGAGGATGGCGAGACTGTCGCACCGGTCATCGTCGCGCGGTCGGCGGATGCGGTGGCCCAGTTCCAGCTACCGCCTGGCAGCTACATCCTGCACGCGACCTATGGCTATGCCAGCGGCTGGAAACGCATCAGCGTGGGCGCCACGCCGCTCAATGAACGGCTGACGCTGAGCGCCGGGGCGCTGAGACTCGCGGCAGCGATCGCAGACCGCCCCCTGCCGCCGCAGCTTGTCAGCTTCTCGGTGTTCGTTCCGTTGGCCGGCAATTCCGAAGGACGGCTGGTCGCAGAGAACATGCGCGCGGGCGAGACGTTGCGGCTTCCCGAGGGCACCTATCACGTCGTATCGACCTACGGCGACGCCAACGCGATCCGCCGCGCCGACATCAAGGTGGAAAGCGGGCGGCTGGTCGAGGCCACGATCATGCACCGTGCCGCCAAGGCGACGCTGAAGCTGGTGGCGCAGCCCGGCGGCGAGGCTTTCGCAGGCACCGCGTTCACCGTGCTGACGCCCGGCGGCGACGTGATCCGCGAGGCCATCGGCGCCTTCCCCGAGGTGATTCTCGCGGAGGGCGAATACATCCTGATCGCGCGGCAGGAGGAGCAGGTCCATACCCACGAGTTCCGCATCGAATCCGGCGTCGACCGCGACATCGAGGTCGTGGTGGGCCGTTGACCCCGGCGTCCGTCAGTAAGGCGGCTCGTCGTGGACGGGCTTGCCGTCCACGAGAAGCCGCTTGATCGCGGAGCGGCCATCCGGCGCAACCGCGGCCACGATCTCGAGCCGGCTGCGGTCAGCCCGCTCGATGGCACGTCCCTCGCCCTCCGGCATGAAGTAGCTTTCCAGGCCATAGATCACGCGCAAGCCCGGAGGACGATCCGGTCCGCAACGGAATTCCCGCGGGGTGTCGGTCGGCATGCAGACCGAAACGGCATCCACGCGACCCGCCAGCAGGATACGTCCCGAGCCCACGGCGGAAGGCCGCGCCGCATGGGCGGCCAGGACCCGGGCCGGCGCGCCGGGCGGCTGCTCCAGCTCGACCCAGACCGGATCATGCCTGCGAAAGACGTGGCCTTTCGGCAAGAGATCCGGCGGCACGAACGAGATCCGGTAACTGAGCACCACGTAATCGCCACGGAACAGGTCTCTGGGGTCGATCGGCACGGTGGCGAGGCGCACCTCCATGCCAGACCGCAGGATGCGCGCGCGATCCTCGATCATCGCGCCGAGCGCGCCGACCAGCAGGCAAGCCGCCACAGCCGCCCGCGCCCAGGCCGGCGCGCGCGCAGCGACCGAATCGATGGACCATGCGGGCATCATCCTCCCCCTTCGGCCGCGCTGCGCCTCATCATGCGCGCGACCAGCGCGGCGCTGGCGACCAGCACCACGCCGCCGACAAGGAAGAACACCGACTGATCGACCAGTGTCCCGACCGTGCGATAGAGGAGCACGATCACAGCCGCGCCGAACAGGCCGACTCCCGCGCCGACGATGCGACGCTGGCCAAGGCCGGCGCCGGCGATCACCATGAGCACGGCTGCAGCCAGAACCAGAGCACCGACCAGAACCCGCCCTGCCACCGTGATGCCCAGACCGCTCCAGAACAGGACCGGCAAGGCCAGCAAGGCGAGACTGGCGGCGGCCATGGCGGCGTTCGGTCGTCTTTCCCGCCCCAGCGCGACAAGCAACCCGAGACTCGCAAGCGCAACCAGGCCAGCCGCCACGGCGAGACTCGTCGCCTCGCTACCCCGGCTTGCGGTCGTATCGAGGATGCGCAGGAGCTCGAGAAGCCCGATCAGGGTCGCCGTCGCCACCCCCCAGGGCAAGGCTGCGCTGGCGAGCATTGCGCCCGGGCCCCCCCGTTGCTCTCCGACAAGGCCGATCGCGCAGAAGATCACGGCGATGGCGAGCCAGTAGGCCAGCAACGCCGGCACGCGCGTGTCGGTGAACAGACCCGGCAAGAGGGCGAGCCAAAGTCCCAGCGACAGCACCGCCGCGTGCTGCACCACGCGCCGTTCGCGCGGCAGGGCAACAACAAACGCAAGCGCCACAAGCCCCGCATGCAGAACAGAGGGATGCGCCCGATCATCCGCGACGTGGCCGAGGGCCCAGACGGCGACGCCAATCATTCCGGTGACAAGCGCGCCATCGCTGCGTGTCAGCGCCGCGATCAGCAGGGCACCGCAGCTGACCGCAAGGGCCCCGCCGAGCCAATCGGCTGGCAGATGATACATCTGTCCGACCAGCGCGACGCCGGCGACAAAGACCAGCGCGGCGAAGGTTGCCGCCGCATCGGCCGGCAGCGCAAGAGGTCCCGGTTCACCGCCCGTCGTCGCCACTCCGGCAGGATCGCGTTGAAGCCAAGCCCAGGCGAACAGGCCGGCAACCATCATGCCCGCGATCCCGGCGACCTTCGCAAGGCGCGGAATGTCCTGCCAGTTCGCGGCGATGAACGCGACGATCCCGGCCGCAAGCAGCAAGGCGCCCAGCATGGCCAGAGCGCCGACAAGCCCTGCGCCGCCGGAGCCAGCGAGCGCAGAGCGTCGGATCGCATCGGCCTGTTCGGCGCTGATCAGTCCGGAAGCGGTCCAGCGCGCCAGATCACGCTGCAACCGGCGCTGATAGCTGCGTGACATCATGCACGCAGTTGTGCGCCACAAGAGCACCCGATGTCCATGGTGGCTGCATCGAGCGGGGCGGCAGGGTGTTCATGCGGCGTCGAGTGCGGCTCTCGCCCTCTTGACGTCCGGCGGCGTAGCCTCCTCGAGGAAACTCGCCACGGCGTCGGTCAGGCCCATCGTGGTCTGCGCCTGCGAGCCGAGGCGACGCACCGAGACGGTTCGCTCCTCGGCCTCGCGCCTGCCGACGGCGAGGATGATCGGAACCTTGGCCAGCGAGTGCTCGCGCACCTTGTAGTTGATCTTCTCGTTGCGAAGGTCGGCGCGGGCGCGAAGCCCGGCGGCCAGCAACCGGTTCGTGACCGCCTCGGCGTAGGCGTCAACCTCCGAGGTGATGGGGGCCACCACGATCTGCACCGGCGCAAGCCAGAGCGGAAAGTTGCCTCCATAGGACTCGATGATGATGCCGAGGAAGCGCTCCAGCGAGCCGACAATTGCCCGGTGCACCATCACGGGCTGCTTCTTCTCGCCATCGGGACCGATGTAAAAGGCCCCGAAGCGTTCCGGCAGGTTGAAATCGACCTGCGTGGTGCCGCACTGCCAGTCCCGTCCGATCGCATCGCGCAGCGTGTACTCGAACTTCGGCCCGTAGAAGGTTCCCTCTCCCTCATTGACGCCGGTCTTGATCGCGCCTCCAGACTCCGCCGCCATGCGTGCAAGCGCCTTGCGCAGGATGCCCTCGGCATGGTCCCACATCGCATCGGTGCCGACGCGCTTCTCCGGTCGCGTGGCGAGCTTCACCACCACCTCGGTGAAACCGAAATCGCGATAGACCGACATCATCAGATCATTGATCTTCATGATCTCGGATTCGAGCTGCTCCTCGGTGCAGAAGATGTGGGCATCGTCCTGCGTGAAGCCGCGCACGCGCATCAGCCCATGCAACGCGCCGGACGCCTCGTAGCGGTGCACGACGCCGAATTCTGCCATCCGGATCGGCAGATCGCGATAGCTCTTGAGACCGTGCTTGAAGATCTGTACATGGCCTGGGCAGTTCATCGGCTTCAGGGCGAAGACCTTCTGATCCGCCTCCTTGTCGTCGGGATGGGTGAAGGCGTGGGCCGACTTCACCGCGAACATGTTCTCCTGATACCAGCCCCAGTGGCCGGAGGTCTCCCACAGGCTCTTGTCGAGCACCTGTGGCGCATTGACCTCCTCGTAATCCAGCCGGATGCGGCGCTGCATGTATGCGCGCAGTTCCTGGAACATGGTCCAGCCCTTGGCGTGCCAGAACACGGTTCCCGGTCCCTCGTCCTGGAAATGGAACAGGTCCATCTCGCGGCCAAGCCTGCGGTGGTCGCGCTTCTCCGCCTCCTCGATCTGGTGGAGGTAGGCGTCGAGCTCCTCCTGCCTTGCGAAGGCCGTGCCGTAGATCCGGGTCAGCATCGGGCGGCTGGAGTCTCCGCGCCAGTAAGCGCCGGCGACCTTCATGAGCTTGAAAGCGGAGCCGATCTTGCCCGTCGAGGTCATGTTCGGGCCGCGGCACAGATCCTGCCAGGTCCCTTGCGCATACATCTTCACTTCCTGATCGGCCGGTATCTCGGCCACCAGCTCGACCTTGAAGTGCTCGCCCCTCTCCGCAAAGAACGCCTTCGCCCTGTCGCGGCTCCACACCTGCTTGGTGAAGGGTTTGTCGCGGGCGATGATCTCGCGCATCTTCTTCTCGATCGCGGGCAGGTCGTCGAGCGTGAAGGGCGTCTCGCGGTGGAAGTCGTAGTAGAACCCGTTCTCGATGACCGGGCCGATGGTGACCTGCGTGCCGGGGAACAGCTCCTGCACGGCTTCCGCCAGCACATGCGCGCAATCGTGGCGGATCAGCTCCAGCGCGCGCGGATCCTCCCGGCCGATGAATTCGACCTGTGCATCGGCGTGAATGGGGTCCGCAAGGTCGCAGACCACGCCATCCAGCACCATCGCCACCGTGCGCTTCAGGAGCGATGGCGAGATTCCGGCCGCGATCGACGCGCCGGTCACGCCAGCCGGAAACGAACGGGTTGCGCCGTCGGGAAAGGTTACGGAAACGGAAGACATCGTCTGTCGCTCCTGCTCACTCGAGGATACCAACCCCGTAAGCCAGCCCGGCACGCATGTGGCAGCCGCTTGTGCGGGGTGCGCCGCCGGTCGATGGCCCCGCCGCTGAAACGTGACTTGCGCCGCGCATCGCGGCCAGCCACCTCTTGGTGCGCTTTAGCGGAGCGTCTCCACTGGAACAAGCGATGAAATGGCTGTCATCCCGTTGCACGGCGGTGCTGGCCGCCACCGGCATGTTCGCGCTCTGCCTGGCAGTGCAGATGCCGGCCCACGCGCAGGAGCCGGCCGGCCCGCAGGCCGATCCCCCGGCCCCGACCTATGCGCCGCGCGGCGAACCGATGTCGTTCAGCCTCGTGACCGGCCAGGGCCCGCGTGGCGCGACACGCTGGGTGAGCGCCACCGGCCAGATCCAGGCCGATACGGCGCGCCGTTTCGAGGCGTTCCGCAAGGCCAACGCCATCGACGGGCTGGAGCTCGTGCTGGATTCGCCCGGCGGGAGGGTTCAGGCGGCGATGGCGCTGGGCCGGCTCGTCCGCGGCGCCGGGATGAACACGAGCGTCGGCCGCACCGTCGAGGCCGGCGGGCGCGGGACGGTTCGCACCACCGAGGTGCGCTGCGCCTCGGCCTGCGTTCTGGTCCTGATGGCCGGCGTCACCCGCCACGTGGCCGAGGATGCGCGCGTCGAGGTGCACATGTTCAGCGTCGAACTCGACCCGGAAGGCAACCGCGCGCGCAGCGAGGTCACCTTCCGCGATGTCGAGCAGGCCCAGCGCACCATGGCCCGCCACGCGGTCTACGTGGCGGAAATGGGCGTGCAGGCGCGTTTCCTCGAACTGATGACGCAGGCGAGCTTCCGCGGCACGCCGAAGCGGCTGACGAGCGAGGAGATCGCGTCAACGGCCCTGGCGTTCGTTTCGCCACCGGAACGGGCCAGCGCGGCGTTGGCGACGCAATGGACCCTGAGCGGGCAAGCTGCGCCGCCGCAACTGATCCGCACCGCGGCGCTTCTGGACACCCCGAAGCAGCGCATCGACCACGAGGTGGTGATCGAATGCGACAGCGTGCGCGGGTTCTTCTGGGTCACCTACCGGCAGACGTTGGCGCGCCTGAACGGAGGCAGGCCGGGCACCGGCCAGCCGGGGGCGAGCATCCGAACAGTGCGCTTCGAAACAGGCCCGGACGGGTGGGACTACGTCTTCCGCGCGCCGAACAACCGGCCCCTCGGGGCGAGCCGCGAAGGAGCCAGTCTGTGGATGAAGCGCAGCGTCCCACGCAAGGTGTTCGACGACGCCGTCGCCAACCGCAGGCTGGTGATCGAAGCCGAGGCCCCTGGGCGCGAAACACTTCGCAGCGACCTGTTCGAAAGCTCGCTGGCGCGCACGCTGCCGGAGCTGGCGCGGCGCTGCGACGCGAGGCCCGGACAAGTCACGGTCGGGCCGAACCCGCGCCGCTAGGGTCCTCGTCCGACAAGGGTGGCGGTGCGTTCACGCCACGCCAGCGGCCATAGCGCCACGGCGTCAACGCGGTTGCGTCGGGCGGCAGCTCCTCGCAGACGAGGTCGATGCCGTGGGTGCCCCACGGATTGCAGCGGCAGATGCGCGCGAAACCCATCCAGCCGCCGGCCCACAGCCCGTGCTTCTGGATCGCCTCGTCGGTGTATTCGGAGCAGGACGGCCAGTGGCGGCATTGACGTCCGACCAGGGCCGAGAACGTGAGCTGGTAGCCGCGAATGGCGTAATGCGCTGCTCGACGGACAAGCCGCATGGTTCAGCCCAGAAGCCTGTAGAGCAAACCCGGCATGGCGACGTTCATCGCGGTGAAGATCAAGATCATGCCGGCGACGCGGCCGAAGCTGGCGCCGGCGGTCTGCGAGAAACCCCAAGCGTGCATCATCCGGCCGACCACCGCCAACAATCCCGCAGGAATCGCCAGCAGTGCGGGCGCGTCGACACGTGCCAGAAGCGCCATGGCGACCATCAGGAAGGGCGAATTCCCGGCGATGTTTCCATGCACGCGGATGGCGCGCGCCAGCTCCCGATTCCGTCCGTCACCGATTCCGATCGTCCTGGCCCGGAGCTGTCCGATGACACGCGCCTGCAGCGCGACAGTCAGCATCATGAGCGACACGCTGCAGATCACAGCGGGAGCGAGGGCTGGCGAGAGCGATGTCATGGACGATCCCGGTCAGCGGCTGAGTCTCTCCGCCCGTCTCATTCGGCGGCCTGTCGGCGCGCCTCGATCTGGTTCACCGCATCAACCACGGCGTCGAAGGTCAGCAGCGTCGAGGCGTGGCGGGCCTTGTAGTCGCGCACGGGGGTGAGCGCCTCGATGTCGCCCCAGCGCCCGCCCGGCGGATCGCCGCCCTCCTTCAGCATGCGATAGACAGTCTGGCGCAAGGCGCGCAATTCGTCGGCGGTCGAGCCAATCACATGCGCGGCCATGATCGCGGACGAGGCCTGCCCAAGCGCGCAGGCCTTCACCTGGTGGGCAAAGTCGGTGACCACGTCGCCCTGCATGGCAAGATCGACCGTCACCTTGGATCCGCACAGGCGCGAATAAGCGACCGCCGTCGCATCCGGCGCCGGAAGCCGTCCGATCCGGCCGATACTCGCCGCGAGGGCCAGAAGGCGCTTGTTGTAGATATCGTCCAGCATACGCCGCCTCATATAGCGAAAGACAGCGCAGCTTGCGAGGCGCGCGTGCGCACGATGAGCCGGGACGCGCCCCCACGCAGCGCATGCCCCATGCGTCTTTCGGCCGCGCCGCATGGTCCGCTGTCGGCGGTCGGACGTAAAGCTGACGCCAACACGAAAGGAAGGCTCCACATGAACCCCGTGGTTAAGCCCTTGCCAGCCGCCCAGCAGGCAACCCCGACAACCGATCCATTCCTGATGCGCACGCCCACCCGCGAGGAAGCGGAGGCTGCCGTGCGTACGCTCATCCTGTGGGCTGGCGACGATCCGACCCGCGAGGGGCTGCTCGACACGCCCAAACGGGTGACGAAGGCGTTCAAAGAGTTCTACAAGGGCTACGATGAGGACGCAGCCGACATTCTCGATCGGGTGTTCGAGGAGGTCGACGGCTACAACGATATCGTGCTGGTGCGCGACATCCCCTTCTATTCGCATTGCGAGCACCACCTCGTGCCCTTCGTCGGCAAGGCGCACATCGCCTACTACCCCTCCAAAGGCGTCGTCGGCCTGTCGAAGCTCGCCCGCGTGGTCGAGGTGTTCGCGCGCCGCATGCAGACGCAGGAGACGATGACGGCGCAGATCGCCAATGTCATCGACGATGTGCTCGAGCCGCGCGGCGTCGCGGTGATGCTCGAGGCCGAGCACATGTGCATGTCCATGCGCGGCGTGCAGAAGCATGGCTCGTCGACAATCACCACGCAATATCGCGGCGTCTTCGAGACAGACCCGGCCGAACAGGTGAAGTTCTTCACGATGGTGAAGTCGCCGTCATTGCGCGCGTCGCTGTGAGCGACCCCAGCCATTTTTGACGACGGCGCAGCGGGAAACTATGCCGGAGCGCCCGGAAGCGATCCAGCTTCCGGGCGTTTTCGCATCGTTTTCGCATCCGCGAATGGAGCAAGAGGCCATGGCGTCGCCGCCCAAGCCCCTCCCCCAAGCCTTTCCCAAGGCCGCCGGCAAGACCGAGCTCGAGGAAGGGCTCGTCCTGAGCCCGCGCTTCGACGACCACGGGCTGATCACATGCGTCGCCACCCATGCCGATACCGGCGAGGTGCTAATGGTGGCGCACATGAACGCCGAAGCGCTGCGGCTCACCATCGAGACCGGCCGGGCGCATTACTGGTCGCGCTCGCGCCAGCGCCTGTGGCTGAAGGGCGAGACATCCGGCCAGATCCAGACCGGGGAGGAAATGCGCATCGATTGCGACCAGGACGCGGTTTGGATCCGGGTGCGCGTCGGTGGCGATGGCGGCTGCCGCCACACGGGCCGACGCAGCTGCTTCTATCGCATTCAGCCGACCGGCGACGGCTCGGCCCGCTTGCGCCCCCTGATGCGCTGCGGCTGACGCCATGACGCCGCCCCGCCAACGAAGCGGACACCATATTGTCAAGGAATCCGCCTACGCGGTGCGCATGCAGGCGGAACCTTAACCGGGTGGAGGCGGCATGCTGCCATTCTTGCAGGACAAATTGGCCAACGGGGACATGGCCATGTTCTGGGATCGCATCACGCGGCGGCCTCCGGGTCTCAGCGGCGGAGGCTCCTCCGACAGCGACACCGAGACGGGTGTCGCGCAGCCGGCGGGAAGCGGCACGAGCGCCCCCGGTTGCGCGCCGGCCGCGCCGAGACCACGCATCGGGCTCGCGCTCGGCGCGGGTGCCGCGAGGGGTTGGGCGCATATCGGCGTGCTGCGCACGCTCCTCGGCGCCGGCATCAAGCCCGACATCGTCAGCGGCACTTCCATCGGCGCGGTCGTGGGCGGCTGCTTCGCGGCGGGCAAGCTCGACACGCTCGAGGACTGGGCGCGGTCACTGACCAAGCGGCGCATGGTCGGGCTGATGGATTTCCACATCGGCGGCTCGGGCCTGATCTCGGGCGAGAAGCTGCGCCAATTGCTCGGTCGGGAGCTCGCCGACGTGACCATCGAGGCCCTGCCGCTGCGCTTCGCCACGATCGCGACGGAGCTCGGCTCCGGCCACGAAATCTGGCTGACGCGCGGCTCGCTGATCGAGGCGATCCGGGCCTCCTATGCACTGCCCGGCATCTTCGAACCGGTGCGCCTCGGCGGGCGGTGGCTGATCGACGGGGCTCTGGTCAATCCCATTCCCGTCACGGCTGCGCGGGCGATGGGCGCCGACATCGTGCTGTGCGTCAACCTGAACAGTGAGGTCGGCGGGCGCGGCACGATCATCCAGAGCCACGCCGCCGATGTTCAGGCCGCCGATCCGGATCACGGCCCGCTGCTGCCCGAGGTCGAGGTCACGCCGTCGCGCGGCTGGCTCGATCAGATCACGGGCGCGGCAGGCCGCATGCGGTCGCTTGTCGGCAGCGCGAAGCCCAGCGAGCCCGCGCCTGGGATCGCCGGCGTGATGATCGACGCGTTCAACATCACGCAGGACCGGATCTCGCGCTCCCGCCTCGCGGGAGACCCGCCCGATGCGATGATCTCGCCGAGGCTGTCCCGCATCGGCCTGTTCGACTTCCACCGCGCGGACGAAGCCATCGCCGCAGGCCGGATCGCCTGCGAGCGCGCCCTCGACGACATCCGCGAGATGGTGGGCCTGGTGGCGGCAGCCTGACGAAACGAATGCCTGCGGCGCACCGCAGGGCACAGGCGCGATGCAGGGCCGTGTCCTATCGGCCGCGTTCGCGGCGAAGCCGTTCCCACCACTCCAGACGCTTGACGATTTCGCGCTCGAAGCCCCGTTCGGGCGGATCGTAGAAGCGCTGGCGGCCGAGGGCTTCGGGCCAGTAGTCCTGACCGGAGAAGGCATCCGTCTCGTCGTGATCATAGGCGTAATCGGCGCCGTAGCCTTCCGCCTTCATCAGCCCGGTCGGCGCGTTGAGGATGGTCTTGGGCGGCGACAGCGACCCGGCCGCCTTCGCCGTGCGCATTGCGGCCTTGTAGGCGACGTAGGCCGCGTTCGATTTCGGCGCCGTCGCGAGATAGATCACCGTATTGGCGAGCGCGAGTTCGCCCTCCGGCGAGCCTAGCTGCTCATAGGCCTGCGCCGCTGCGCGAGCATGCAGAAGCGCCTGGGGGTCGGCGAGGCCGATATCCTCCACCGCCAAGCGCACCAGCCGCCGCGCCAGGAAGCGCGGATCCTCGCCAGCGTCCAGCATACGGGCGAAGTAGTAGAGCGCTGCGTCAGGATCGGACCCGCGCACGCATTTGTGCAGGGCCGAAATCAGGTTGTAGTGGCCATCGGCAGCCTTGTCGTAGACGGGCGCACGGCGTTGCAGCACCGCCGAGAGACCGGCCTCGTCCAGGGTCTCGCCCGGTCTCGCAGCGCGCCACAGCTCTTCGGCCAGCGTCAGCGCAGCACGGCCATCGCCATCGGCGAAACGAATCAGTGCAGCCCGGGCAGCTTGCGTGAGCGGCAGCGGCCGTCCCTCCGCCTGCTCGGCGCGCCCCAGCAGCGCGGCGATGGCGGCCTCGTCAAGGGCCCGGAACACCAGGACCCGCGCTCGCGACAGCAGCGCCGCATTCAACGCAAAGGACGGGTTCTCGGTCGTGGCTCCGACCAGCGTGATCGTCCCATCCTCCATCACTGGCAGGAACGCATCCTGCTGCGTCCGGTTGAACCGGTGGATCTCATCGACGAACAGCAGGGTCCCGCGCCCGATCCTGCGGCGTGAGCGAGCCGCGTCGAAGACCTTCTTCAGCTCCGCGACGCCGGAGAAGATCGCGCTGACCTGCTCGAACGCCAGTTCGGTGCGGCCAGCCAGCAGCCGCGCAACGGTCGTCTTGCCGGTGCCGGGCGGGCCCCAGAAGATCAGGCTGCCGATCGAGCCCGAGTCGAGAAGGCGGGTTAGCGCGCCGTGAGCTCCGACAAGATGATCCTGCCCGGCGACCTGCGCCAGTTCGGTCGGTCGAAGCCGGTCGGCCAGCGGCCGCGGGGCGGCCGGATCGGCACCGGCGGCGGCGAACAGGTCGCTCATCGGCCGTGAGTCCGCGCGCTCCCGCTAGCGCACATAGGAGGTGAACACCCTGCCCTGCCGGGAAAGGGTCAACTCCCAGCCGCGTGCGCGTTCACGCGCCAGCCTGTCGACATCGCGGGTGTTCGCGACGCGCACGCCATTGATGGCGATGACGATATCGCCGCGCTGGAAACCGACCTGCCCGGCCGGGCTGTCCGGCTCGACTGCCTGCACAGCGACACCTTCCGAACCGATCTCGACATTCAGTTCCTCTGCCACAGCCGGCGACAGATTGACGACGGTGAGCCCGCTGAGCGGGCTGCGTCCGCCGATCGTGACGGGATCACGCGGACGCGTCTCGGGCGCGGTCACCATCTTCACCGGCAGGACGAGGCGGCTGCGGCCCCGCATGACCACCACCTGCACGGTGGAGCCGAGCGGGCGCGTCGCCAGCCGGTAACCGAAGCTGTCGGGATCCTCCACGGTCTGCCCGTCGATCTGCAGGATCACGTCGCCGCGACGCAAGCCCGCCTCCTCGGCCGGACTCTTCTCGAACACGCTGGCGACGAGCACGCCCGTCGGACGTTCCAGACCCAGGCCCTCTGCAATGTCGGGCGTCACGCCCTGCAGCCGCGCGCCGAACCAGGGCCGGCGCACAGAGGACGACCCGACACGGGCCGAATCCACGACGATGCGCACCATCTGCGACGGGATCGCGAAGCCGATGCCGTGGCTGGCCCCCGTCTTGGAGAAGATCGCGGTGTTGATGCCGACCAGCCGGCCGTTCATGTCGACGAGCGCGCCGCCCGAATTGCCGGGGTTGATGGCCGCATCGGTCTGCACGAAGGACTGGAAGTCAGCGATGCCCACCTGCGTACGCGCCAGCGCCGAGACGATGCCTTGCGTCACTGTCTGGCCGACGCCGAACGGATTGCCGATGGCGAGCACCAGATCGCCGACCTGAAGCTCGTCCGAATTGCCAAGCTCGATCTGCGCCGTGACCCCTTGCGTGTTCGCCAGCCGCAGCACGGCGAGATCGGTGCGCGGATCACGTAGAACGATCGTGGCCTCGATCTCGCGCTTGTCGGGAAGCGCGACCTTCACCTCGGTCATGCCCTCGATGACGTGATGGTTCGTCACGACGAGACCGGCGCGCGCGTCCACGATCACGCCCGAGCCCAGCGATTGCTGGACCCGCTCGCGCGGCACGCCGAAACCGCCATCGCCGAAAAAGCGACGGAAGAACGGGTCATCCATGAACGGGTTCGCGGCGCGGCGCTCCTGCCGCGAGCCGTAGACATTCACCACTGCCGGCGCCGTGCGCTGAACCACGGGCGCGAAGGACAGCGTGATCTGCTGGCGCGTCTCCGGCGCCTGGCGGAAAAGCTGCGCGCTCGCGGGCTGCGACAGCAGGCCCAGGGCGATGGCACCGAGACAAAGTGCGCGGACCATGGCATGGCTCCGGTTCGAATGGTGTTGAGCAGATACGCCTCGTCGGGCGAAGGCGCAAACGGCGCCGCGATTCAGTTGGTCCTCAGAACCGCCAGCCGCAACGAAAAAGGCGGCCCCGCGAGACCGCCTTCCCCACCTGCCGGAGCGCGCGCCTTCGATCAGGCGGCACTCGCCTCTTCGGCCTTCATGGTCGGGCCGGAATCCTTGCCCCTGGCGTCGACATCGCGATCGACAAACTCGATCACGGCGAGCGGAGCATTGTCGCCATAACGGAAGCCTGCCTTCAGAACGCGGGTATAGCCGCCGTTACGCTCCCTGTAGCGGGGGCCCAGCACGTCGAAGAGCTTCTTCACGAGCGCGACGTCCCTGATCTGCGCGATCGCCTGGCGGCGGGCGTGCAGGTCCCCGCGCTTGCCGAGCGTGATCAGCTTCTCGACAACCGGGCGAAGATCCTTCGCCTTCGGCAGCGTCGTGACGATCTGCTCGTGCTTGATCAGCGCGCAGGACATGTTTGCGAACATCGCCTTGCGATGTTCGGACGACCGGTTGAAGCGGCGACCGCGGAAACCGTGACGCATGATGGCTCTCCTTCTTCAGGGATCTCGCCCGCCGTGCCAAGGAACGGGCGGCTTGTCGAGGCAGACGGCAACCGGCGCAACCTGCGGCTGCCGAGCGCCATTCAGTAATGCTCCTCGAACCGCTTCGCGAGCTGCTCGATGTCCTCCGGCGGCCAACCGGCCACCTCCATGCCGAGGTGCAGGCCCATGCCCGCCAGCACTTCCTTGCTCTCGTTGCGCGACTTGCGGCCGAAGTTCGGCGTGCGCAGCATCTCGGCTTCCGTCTTCTGGATCAGGTCGCCGATGTAGACGATGTTGTCGTTCTTCAGGCAGTTGGCCGAGCGCACCGAGAGCTCCAGTTCGTCGACCTTCTTCAGCAGCGCCGGATTGAACGGCAGTTGCGGCGCGGTCGAGACGACCTCCTCCTTGCGCGGCTCCTCGAAGGTGATGAACACCGCGAGCTGGTCCTGCAGGATGCGCGCGGCATAAGCGAGGGCATCCTCGGGCGTGATCGAACCATCTGTCTCGACGACCATGGTGAGCATGTCGCGATCGAGGTTCTGGCCCTCGCGGGTGTTCTCCACACGATACGAGACCTTGCGGACCGGCGAATACAACGCATCGACCGGGATCAGCCCGATCGGTGCATCCTCGGGCCGGTTCTGATCGGCCGGGACATAGCCCTTGCCGGTCGAAACCGTGAACTCCATGCGGATCTCGGCGCCCTCGTCGAGCTGGCAGATCACGTGGTCGGGGTTCAGGATGGTGACGTCGCCGACCGTGTTGATGTCGC
Organism: uncultured Allobosea sp.; assembly: GCA_964508635.1. Taxonomy (GTDB): domain Bacteria; phylum Pseudomonadota; class Alphaproteobacteria; order Rhizobiales; family Beijerinckiaceae; genus Allobosea. Next base: position 22,435 of record CAZDUL010000108.1, read on the forward strand.
CGGCCGTGACTGTGCCAGGGCCCTGCTTGCGAAGCGTCATGCGCTTGACGCCGTCACCCTGCATCTTGATCGCGATGGCCTTAACGTTGAGCACGATGTCGGTGACATCCTCGCGGACGCCGGGAATCGACGAGAACTCGTGGAGAACGCCGTCGATCTGGACGGCGGTGATGGCTGCGCCCTGCAGCGACGACAGAAGCACGCGACGCAGCGCATTGCCGAGTGTCTGACCGAAGCCGCGCTCCAGCGGTTTCGCCACAACCGTTGCGACGCGCCGGGGGTCGTCGCCGGGCTTGATCTCGAGCTTGTTCGGCTTCGTCAGGTCCTGCCAGTTCTTGCTAATCACGACCGCACCTTTTCAATCTTGAGGGTCACGGCGCCGATCCGCTGGTCGGTCGCCCCTGTCGTCGCGACGGCATGTCAGCCCGTCGCGGCGGTGTGAAACGACATCAGACGCGGCGACGCTTGCGCGGCCGGCAGCCATTGTGCGGGATCGGCGTCACGTCGCGGATCGAGGTGACGGTGAAACCCGCCGCCTGCAGCGCGCGCAGCGCCGACTCGCGACCCGACCCGGGGCCCAGCACCTCGACCTCGACGGTGCGCATGCCATGCTCGGCTGCCTTGCGGGCGGCATCTTCGGCAGCGACCTGCGCCGCATACGGCGTGGACTTGCGCGAACCCTTGAAGCCCATCGCGCCGGCAGACGACCAGGAGATCGTGTTCCCCTGCGCGTCGGTAATGGTGATCATCGTGTTGTTGAACGAGGCGTTCACGTGAACGACGCCGGAGGCGATGTTCTTGCGCTCGCGACGGCGAACGCGAGTGGCTTCCTTGGCCATGTCTTTCGTCCTTCAAGCGCGCCCGTACTGCCAGGCGCTGGGGATGGGAGGTGATCGTTCCATGCGTGCCATGGCAGGGCTATGACCCGGCCATCCCACGCAGGGGACGGGGCCCTCGGGTCAAGCCCGAGGATGACGACGCCTTACGGCGCCATCACTTCTTCTTGCCGGCGATCGGCTTCGCCTTGCCCTTGCGGGTGCGGGCGTTGGTGTGGGTGCGCTGACCGCGGACGGGCAGCTGCTTGCGATGACGCAAGCCACGGTAGCATCCAAGGTCCATCAACCGCTTGATGTTCATGGAGACCTCGCGGCGAAGATCGCCCTCGACGAGGTAGTCACGGTCGATCGTCTCGCGGATCTGCAGCACTTCGGCGTCCGAAAGCTGGTTAACGCGACGCTCGGCCGGGATGTTGACCTTCTCGCAGATCTCGGCCGCAAACTTCGGACCGATGCCGTGAATATATTGAAGGGCAATCACGACGCGCTTGGCGGTCGGGATGTTGACACCCGCGATACGAGCCACTTGTCTCTCCATGGTCAGGCGGCCGCGACGCAGCCGCACGAGGGTTGGTCGACGTCCGGTGGAGCCCGGCCCTTGCCGACGCGCCAAATATAAAGCAAGGCCGTTGCCGAATTCGGCCCCGGCCCGCTGTCTGTGACGTAAGCGTCGGTTAGAAGGGTAGAGCGACGCTGTCAAGCGCCAATCCTGCATGGCGCATCCAGCTAGGCTGGCCCGTTCGCAGGCCCCTCGGTTACACCTTTTCGATACCGGCTTCGTCGACGGCCTTCTGCCACTTGACCGTTTCCTCGCGCACACGCTGCGCAAGCTCGGCGGGTGTCGAGGTCGCCACCGACATGCCGAGGCCATCACCCAGGCGCTGCAGCACATCGGGCGCCTGGCCCGCGCGACGCGTTGCTGCATTGAGGCTCGCCACGATCGGCTCGGGCAGGCCTGCGGGTCCGAACCGCACGAACCAGGCAATCACCCCGTAACCCTTGAGCCCGCCCGCCTCCTCCAACGTCGGGGTGTTCGTCAGCAGGCCGACGCCAGCGGCTGCGGGCCCCGCCTGGGCTCGCACTGCGCCGGCCTGCCCCCGAGTCAGCCTCACG
>CAZDUL010000109.1:0-32622 GCA_964508635.1 uncultured Allobosea sp.
TCACCACCGTTTGCGGTGCCTGCTCCGGCTCCCGCGCCCGCCCCCGTGGCGCTCGCGTGGACAGCGGTCAAGGACAACAATGGCATCACGCTCACCGGCATGGCGCCATCCGCCGAGGCGCGCGCCGTCGCGGCCATCGCGGCGCGCGCGGCCACGCGCGGGGCCGTGATCGACAACCAGACGGTTCAAACGGGGATCGCGACGCCTCCCGCCCATGGTCTTGCGACGGATTTCGCACTGACCCAGCTTGGGCAGCTCAGTGTCGGGGTCGCCGAACTGGTGGGCCCGCAGCTGTCGATTCGCGGCGTGGCGGCCAGCCCAGACGCCCGGGCCGCTGTGGAGGCGGCGTTGTCAGGCGCGCTGCCGGGCGGCGTCACGCGCGGCGCGGTGGATATCGCGGTCAGGCCCTACCTGTTCTCGGCCCAGATGTCCCGCGCCGGCATCACGTTGTCGGGGTATGCGCCGGATGAGGGCTCGGCCGCCGAGGCCGTCAGGCTCGCGGAGGAGGCGGGCTTCGCAGGTCGCATCAACAACGAGCTTGTCGTGGTCGGCGGCGCGCCGGCGAACATGGCCGGCGCGATCCGCGCGGGCCTGTCAGGGCTGCTGCGTCTCGACATGGGCACGCTGCGCATCGAGGACCAGGCGGTCACCATGCAGGGGCTGACCTGCCGCGACGTGCTGCGTCAGGAGGTCGAGACTGCCGCGCGCATCGGCCTGCCCACGGGCTTCGCCGGTGCGGCGCAGGTCGCTCTGCGCCAGACCGGGTGCGCGAACTGTCAGATCGAACTCGACATGGCGACGTCACAGCGGCCCATCCTGTTCGAGCAGGGGCGCGCCGAGGTCGCCGATGACGCCGACACGCGCGCCGCGCTCGATGAGGTGGCGCGCATCCTCCAAGCCTGTCCCAACGAGCGCGTGCGGGTCGAGGGGCACACCAACAGCGACGGGGCGCGCGAGCGCAACCTGGCATTGTCGGAAGCCCGCGCCCGTGCGGTCGTGCAGGCGCTGGCGGCGCGGGGGCTGCCCGTGGATCGCTTCACGGCGGTCGGCTTCGGTCCGGATCGCCCGCTGATCCCGCATGGCACGGACGAAGCGCGCGAGAAGAATCGCCGCGTCCAGTTCACCACGATCGACCGCTGAGAGGGGCGAGACCCATGTATTATCTTCTCTCGCAGTATTTCGGCTGGCTCGCAGTTGCGTTCTTCCTCGGGCTCTTCGTCGGCTGGCTGACCTGTTCCGACCAGCCGGATCGCCGCTGGGGCTGGCTCTGGCCGGCGCTGTTCGCAGCGGCGGTCGGTCTCATCCTCACGGTGTCGGGCATCGTCAACGGCGTGCCGGCGCTCTGGCTCGAGACGGCGCTGCTGTTCTTCACCTTCTACATCGCCGGCTGTTTCGTGGGCTGTCTGATCCGCCAGACCTTCTTCCGTCCGGCGGCGGCAGGCGGGGTGCGCAACTGGCACGAGAACCGCGGCGAGCCGGGACCAAGGCTTTCGGCCGCGCCGTCGACGGTGGTCGAGCCTGGTGTGCGCGACTGGCACCGCGACCTTAGCCAGGAGCGCGATTTGAGCCAGGGGCGCGATCTGAGCCACGACGCGGTCAGCCAGAACGTTGCCTCAGCCCCGGTTTCGGCCGCCGCGCCGACTGTGGCCGAGGTTGCCGAACCGGCGGCGTCCGAAGCCGCGAAGCCGGAGCCGCTCACCACCGAAGCCGCGAAGCCGGAACCGGTCACCACAGAAGCCGCCATGCTCCGGATCGAGGGTGAGGATCAGATCGCGGGCCAGCGTCCGCTCGGGTTGATCGCTCCGCGCGGCGGCAAGGCTGACGACCTCAAGCTCATCAAGGGCATCGGCAAGCAGAACGAGGGCCGGCTGCATGGTCTGGGCATCTGGCATTTCGACCAGATCGCCGCGTGGACGAAGGAGAACGTCGACTGGGTTGGGTCCTATCTGGCGTTTCCCGGCCGGATCGAGCGCGAGGACTGGGTCGGCCAGGCCAAGGTGCTTGCCTCCGGCGTCGAGACGGAGTTCGCGCAGCGCGTCAAGCGCGGCGAGATCGCGACATCGAAGGATGATGGCTCGCTCGGGCAGGACAATGTCGTGACGATTGGCGCCGACGGCTTCGAGGGCGTGCGGCCGGCCGGGGTGCTGTCGGCTCCGCGCGGCGGCAACGGCGATGATCTCAAGCTGATCAACGGCATCGGTCGCGCCATGGAGCAGAAGCTGAACGCCCTCGGCATCTGGCACTTCGACCAGATCGCAGCGATGAACGAGGACGAGTTGCGCTACATCTCGCACCACATCGGCTTTCCGGGCCGGGCGCTGCGCGAGAACTGGAAGGAAGAGGCCGCGATCCTGGCTGCCGGCGGAGAAACCGAGTACTCGCGTGCGGTGAAGGCGGGCAAGATCAAGTCGAGCCTCGACGACCCCGACCAGTCCTGATGAGATGCGCTGGCGATAACATCAGGGAGGGCGGCTCGATCCGCGCCCTTTCTCGCTGGCGCAACTCAGCCGAGCCCGACCTCCTCGTCGGCGCGGCGGCACAGGTGGGCGATGCGGGTGATGATGTCGCGGCTTTCGAGCGGCGGCGCATGGCCTTCGTTACGCACAACATGTGTCTCGCAAGCCGGGTGGCGCCGGGCCATGTCGTTCAGCGTCTTGTCCGACAGCAGATCGGATCGCTCGCCCCGGATCGCCAGCACCGGGGCGTGCCTCAGCGCCTCGAACAGCGGCCACAGCACCGGCATCGGCGCCTCGAGATCGAGCTGCTCGAGCGTGCGCGCCAGAGCAGGGTCGGCTAATGGCCGGAAGCGTCCATCCTTGTCTTGCGTCCAGGTGCGTTCGGCATAGCCACGCCATGCAGCATCGTCGAAAGCTGGAAACTGCCCGCCCATCACGGTGCGCAGGACCTCGGCCGCTTCGTCCCAGTTGCGCGGTGTGGGCATCTTGCCGACATAGGAGCGGATGCGGATCATCCCCTGCGCATCGATCACCGGGCCGATGTCATTCAGCACGACGCCCCGGATCGCTGCCGGTCGCACCGGTGCCATTGCCATGGTGATGAGCCCGCCACGCGATGTACCGACGAACACGGCCTCGCCGATGCCGACCGCCGGCAGCACCTGGAGCAGATCGTCGAGCTCGACCTTGATGTCATAGTTCGCCCAGGTCGGATCACGGTCCGACAGGCCGCGTCCCCGATAATCCAGGCTGACGACCCGGCGCGGCGCCTTCTCATCCCGGGCCAGAGCCAGCGCGAGGGTGTGAAAATCCGCAGAGCTGCGGGAAAGGCCGTGCAGGCAGACCACCGGCAGCGTGTCTGCGGCCTTCACCGGGGCGTAGTCGCGCACATGCAGCTTCAAACCGTCCCGGGCGCGGATGAAGCGGCTTTCGAAACCCGATGCTGTCATGCGGAGACTGCCCCTGTGCTGGGCAGGGTCATGCCCGATCGGGCGCGGCGGTCAAGGGCCGGCCGCACGCTCGGCTGCAACCTGCACGGCCGGCGCATGAACCGGCAAAGGTCGGTCGCCAGGCCGGCGTTCGCTGGTCGCCCTGTCTCCCCGCGCCAGATCAGCCATCACCTGCATGGGCCGCGGCGCGCCGAGCCGCGCGCGATAGACCTGCAGGTTTTCCAAGATGCGCTGCACGTAGTTCCGCGTCTCGGTGAACGGGATTTTCTCGATCCAGTCGATGGCGTCCACCGCCGGGTCGCGCGGATCGCCGTGGCGTGCGATCCAGTCGCGCACATGGCCGGAGCCCGCATTGTAGGCGGCGAACGCGAGCAGGTAGGAGCCGCGCCAGTCGCGCAGGAGGTCGGCCAGATGCGCCGCGCCGAGGCTGGCATTGTAGGCCGGATCGCGCGTCAGCCGCGCGGGCTCGACCGGCAGCCCGATACGCCGCGCCGTCTCCCGCGCCGTGGCAGGCATCAGCTGCATGAGGCCCCGTGCTCCCGAATGGGAGACCGCCTCCGGATCGAAGGCGCTCTCCTGCCGCGCGATGGCCTTGAGGAGAGGGCGCTCCACGCTGGAGCCGCGCATGTCGGGCGCGTGCACCGGTTCGGGCATGGCGTCGATCGGGTAGGCGGCAGCCTCGATCCTCACGCCCCGGAGCAGCGCGCTTTTCGTCAGGTTGACCAGAAGGCGCATGTCGCCGGCCTCGCGCGCCAGCGCGGCGAGGTGCGCAATCTCCGCGGGTTCATCGACAGTACGCCCCAGATCCAGCATCAGCGCACGGGCGGCGTCATGGCCTCTGGCCTGCCGCAGCATCCGTGCGGCGGCCAGCGCATGGGAAGTCGGCTCAGGCAGCGCGGCCGCGTCGGCCAAGGGCAGGTCCGGAAGGCCGAGCCAGCCGCGTGCCAGCTGTCCATAGAAGGTGATCGGATGGCTTGCGGCGTGGCGGAAGAACGCCTCGGCCGCGTCCCGGTCGCCCACCGTCTCGGCGGCGCGGCCTTGCCAATAGGCGACCCGCGCGACCGAGATCGGCGTTTCGGCGTGGCGCGCGGCCGCGCCGAAGTGCAGCAGAGCGGCATGAGCGTCGCCGAGGAAGCGCAGCGCGATCCAGCCGGCGTGCCATTCCGCTTCGATGATGCCCTGCGGGCGGCTCGCCCCGTGCTGGCTCGCGACCATATAGGCGTCGGCCGGGCGGCCGGCCTCCAGCAACTGGCGCGCGATGAGGCGCCGTTCCACCCACCATTCGTCGCCGTTGACCAGCACGGCCGGATCGCGGCTCACGCCCTGAAGCGCGGCCAGCGCCTCGAGCGGGCGCCCCGCGCGCCGGTGATGCTGCGCCAGCGCGAAGCGGTAGGAGCTGTCCTTGCGCAGCGCCTCGGGCACCCTCGCGAGCGCCGCTGCGGCGTTGGCCGCCTTGCGCGCCACGGCGATGCGGGCAGCCACGATCGTCTCGTAGCCTTCGCCCGCCAGCGCTGCGAACCGTCGCGCCTCCCGCACGCGCTCGCGAAACAGATAGTGCTCCATGCGGTTGCGATGGTCCTGCCGGGTCAGGTGCTCGCCGAAGGCCCGCACCAGCCGCTCCTCCGTGCCCTGTGCCAGGGCTTCGTCGCGCCAGATGCCTCGCACCAGCGAGACGGCCTCCGGCGTGCGTCCAGCCTCGAGCAACGCCAGCGAAAGCGCCACCCGTCCCGCAACGGTCCTCGGCGCGCGGGCGGCGAAATGCGCCAGCGTGCGGCCATGGTCGATGCGATCAGCCAGCAGCGCTTCCTCTGCGCGCCGAAGCACCGTCTCGCGAGCCTGCCAGGCCTCGAGTTCGGCGAATGCCATGATGCGCCGATAGGACACGAAGGGCGCGCCGAGCCTGACAACGGCCCATTCCGCCGCCAGCCGCGCCGTGGGGTGGCCGATCTGCCGCGCATGGTCGTCGCCTTCCGCGATCTGGCGTCGATCATACGCGGCCACCGCGTCCGACAACCGTTTGGCGTCGGCCTCGGTCAAGGGCAGTCGCGGGTCGAAGGTCGCGTCCAGAGCCGGAGACGCGGTGACGGCAAGGCCGGCACCAACCCCGGCCGCAAGACTTCCGGTCGGCGCAGGATCGGCAAGGGACGGCTCAGCGGAGATGACAGCAGGCGGTGCGATCTCCCACCCCGTCGCATCGTTGGCGCGCGGCTGCGTCGGCGGCGCCAGCGAAGTCCAGATCGCCGCGAAGAGCGTGACAAGAAACAAAGCGCGCGCTCGTGACGGTCGCGCTGGCCGCATCCGGGTCAAGGCTACAGTCGGTCGCACCGTCATGGCTGCGGGTGAAGAGCGGAGGATTGCGATCATGGGGGCAGTGTCGGATGGGGGTGCTAACGAACCGCTAACCATCCGGTGCCGGCGCTTGCGGGCGCGCGACACCACTCGGTCATCTTTGCGTCCCGGTTGCGAGCGGTTATGAGACGGCAACAATCATCGCTGCCGCCCCCGGGACAAGCGCCGGCACTGCGGCGACCATATGCCAACGAGGTTTCCCGATGCCCGCCATCCGTTCGCTCCGCGGCTCCATGACGGCCCTGATCACGCCCTTCCGCGATGGCGCGTTCGACGAGGCGGCGTTTCGCGCCCATGTATCCTGGCAGATCGAAAGCGGCACCGCTGCGCTTGTGCCGGTCGGCACGACAGGAGAAAGCCCGACCCTCAGCCATGACGAGCACAAGCGGGTGGTGGAGGCCTGCATCGCCGAAGCAGCCGGCCGCGTGCCCGTCATCGCAGGGGCTGGCTCCAACAACACCCACGAGGCCATCGACCTTGCCCGCCATGCCGAGAAGGCGGGGGCGGACGCCGTGCTGGTGGTGACGCCCTATTACAACAAGCCGACGCAAGAGGGGCTCTACCGCCACTTCAAGGCCGTCAACGACGCCATCGGGATCCCGATCATCATCTACAACATCCCGCCGCGTTCCGTGGTGGATATGTCGGTGGAGACGATGGCGCGCCTCTACGAGCTGCCCAACATCGCCGGCGTGAAGGATGCCACCGGCAATCTCGCGCGTGTTTCGCTGCAACGTCAGGCGATGGGGCCTGACTTCATCCAGCTCTCGGGCGAGGACATGACCGCGCTGGCGTTCAATGCGGCGGGCGGCGTCGGCTGCATCTCGGTTGTGTCGAATGTCGCCCCCCGGCTCTGCGCCGACATGCAGAACGCGACGCTCGCTGGCGACTATGCGACCGCCCTCGCGATCCAGGACCGGCTGGTGCCGCTGCATGACGCCGTTTTCCGGGAGCCGGGCGTGGCCGGCGCGAAGCTTGGTCTGTCGCTGCTCGGGCGCGGCAACGAGGAGGTTCGCCTGCCGCTGCTGCCGGTGCAGGCGCAGGCCAACCGCGCCTTCATGAAGCAGGCGCTGGTCCATGCAGGGCTGTTGACCCCGTGATCGAGGCCCGCTCGTGAAGAAGCCGCAGACCGAGCGTTACCGGATCGCCGCCGACAACCGGAAAGCCCGCTTCGCCTACGAGATCGTCGATACGGTCGAGGCGGGGCTGGCGCTGACCGGCACGGAGGTGAAGTCGCTGCGCGGCGGCAAGTCCACCATCACGGAGAGCTATGCCGGGCCAAAGGGCGAGGAACTGTTCCTGTTCAACGCCTACATCCCCGAATATCTGGAGGCGAACCGCTTCAACCACCTGCCGCGCCGCGACCGCAAGCTGCTGCTGCATCGGCGCCAGATCAACAAGCTGCTCGGAGCCATCCAGCGCGAGGGCATGACGCTCATTCCGCTGAAGGTCTATTTCAACGAGAGGGGGCGCGCCAAGGTCGAACTCGGCCTCGGCAGGGGCAAGAAGCTGCACGACAAGCGCGAAACCGAGAAGAAGCGCGACTGGGACCGCGAAAAGGGCCGCCTGTTGCGCGACAAGGGGTAACGGACGAGAGCGAGCGCCGGCGGCCTGTCGCCGCCGGCGGAGTTTCGCACCGGTCAGGCCATCGCCTTGCGGAAATTCTCTCCGGCGACGGTCCAGTTCACCGTGTTCCACCAGTCTCGGACATAGTTGGCGCGGCGGTTCTGGTGCTTGAGATAGTAGGCGTGCTCCCAGACATCGCAGCCGATCACGGCGCGCGCGCCGTGTTCCAGCGGTGTGTCCTGATAGGGCGTGTTCATCACGGCGAGCTTCCTGTCCTTGTCGACAACCAGCCAGGCCCAGCCCGAGCCGAAGCGGCCCATGGCCTGCGCCGTGAAGGCGTTGACCATGCCCAGCGTCGAGCCGAAAGCCGCGTTGATCGCCTCCCGGAGCGGGCCTTCCGGAGCCTTTGCGCCGCCGGGTGCCATGATCTTCCAGAAGAAATCATGGTTCCAGTGGCCGCCGAGATTGTTCCGCACGCCGGTCCGCACCGCCTCCGGCACATCCTCGAGCGCCGCGAGGATGTCCTCGACCGGCGTCGTGCGCAGGCCATCCCACTGGTTGGCGATCGTGTTGAGATTGCTGATGAAAGCCTGATGGTGACCGGTGTGGTGCACCCGCATCGTGGCCGTGTCGATGAACGGCTCGAGCGCGTCATACGCATAGCCGAGCGGCGGCAGGGTGAAGGCTGCCGGTCGCTCCGGCGCGGCGGGGGCTGCCGGCGCCTGCGCGCCGGCCGGCCGAACCAGCAACGGCAGCGTCGCCGCAGCAAGGAAATGACGTCGATCAATCAGCATGTCGCACTCCGTTTCCTCAAGTCTAGCCAGAGCGTGCGGCGGCACGCAACCGGATGCGCCTCTTGATGCCGTTCCTGCCGGGTGCGCCGACAAGAGCGGTCTGATGGTCGCATATGCGGGCGCATAGCATGTCGTTATCGCCGGCGGCCAGCGTCATGACGCGCATTCGCACCGAACAGGATGGCGGTGCCGACGCTTTCGGATGTTTCGGTGAGCGGGCCGCCAGCGCCCCCATCCACCGGTTCGCGATCAGACGTTCGCTGCGTCCTCGCCGTCCGCGCGAATTCCGTAGCGACGCTCGAGCGACGGATTGCCCGGCAGGCGATTGCCTGTCCCGTCGCGCGCCGAACGGTCCGACGGTTCGCGCCGGATCTTCAGCGTGGCGATGTCGATGAACTCGTCGCACTGCCGGCGAAGATCATCGGCCGCCATCGGCGGCTGCGAGGCGACGGTGGAGACCACCGAGACCCGCACGCCGCGCCGCTGCAGGGCGGCAACCAGCGAGCGGAAATCGCCGTCGCCGGATACGAGATAGATCTGGTCCACCTTGTCGGCCAGTTCCAGCGCGTCGATGGTCAGCTCGATGTCCATGTTGCCCTTGATGCGGCGCCGGCCCATCGCGTCCGTGAACTCGCGGGCCGGCTTCGTCACCACCGAGTAGCCGTTGTAGTCGAGCCAGTCGACCAGAGGCCGTATCGAAGAGTACTCGTCGCTCTCGACAAGGGTGGTGTAATACAACGCACGAACGAGGTAGCCGCGGCCCTGGAACTCGCCAAGCAGGCGGCGATAGTCGATATCGAATCCAAGGGTCTTTGCTGTTGCGTAAAGATTGGCGCCGTCAATGAACAGTGCGATCTTCGGTTGCATGCGTATGCCTTTTGCCTGAGGGGCTCAAACGCTCCAATTCAACGAACAAGGCCGTTGTCGAGGCTCCGTCACGTCGATATTCGTGACCAGAAAAAGTTTCAAGTCATGACCAAGGGTCAGCAATAAAGTATCTGCGGTGGATCAATCGCAGACTGCAAGATCTCATGTCAGAGACCGGCTGCCCGGTTTCACGGCCGGCAGCGCCTGCAGTGCCGGCGGCAGCGCATCGGGCGCATAGGTCGGAATGTCCAGTTCGACCAGCGACACCAGCGGAACCGGAAGGTTCGCCTTGCCGCCCGAACGGTCCACGAGACAGGCGGCGCCGACGACCTGTCCTGGCTCCTTTGCGATCGCGGCAAGGCATTCCCTCGACGACAGGCCTGTCGTGATGATGTCTTCCACCATGAGCACGCGGGCGCCGGGGGGAATTGCGAAGCCGCGCCGCAGCACGAAGATCCCGTTCTCGCGTTCCACGAACATGGCCTTCGCGCCAAGATGGCGCGCGGTTTCGTAACCGGGCACGACGCCGCCCACCGCAGGGGAAATCACGATGTCGATGGGGCCGAAACGTTTCGCAGCCTTGTCGGCGAGGGCCCGACACAGGCGCTCGGTCCGCACCGGGTCCATGAAAACAAACATCTTCTGCAGGAAGACCGGGCTGCGCAGACCGGAGGAGAGGATGAAGTGACCCTCGAGCAACGCCCCTGCATCCTTGAATTCCTGCAGCACGTCGTCGGGAGTCATTTTCTCACCTTTTTCCGAGGCTTGTCCTGATGACGCAAACGCCGGGATGCGTCCAGCCCTGACCTTGCGCCGAATGCCAGGCGGCGCAGCAGCACAACTGCCGCATACCGTCAGCCGACGACACGCTCGACGCTGCTCACCACCGGCTTGAGACGCAGTTCGCTGATGATCGCGTTGAGGTGCTTCAGATCCCAGACGCTGACATCGACTGTCAGGTCGGTGAAGTCCGGCGTTGGACGCTCCATGCGCACCGCTTCGATGTTGCCGTCATGCTCGGCGATGACCTGCGTGATCTGGGCAAGCGTGCCGGGCTCGTTGATCGACTTCAGCGCGATGCGTGCGGGAAAGCGCCGGCTGCGGCGATCCTCGATGTCCCAGCGCACGTCGAGCCAGCGCTCCGGCTCGTTGTCGAAGGCGGCGAGCGCAGGGGACTGGATGGGATAGATGGTGACGCCCTCGCCCGGGCTCATGATGCCGACGATGCGGTCGCCCGGCACCGCGCCGCATTCGGGCGCGAAGCGAACCGCCACGTCGCTGCCGAGGCCGCGGATCGGAACGCCATGCCGATCCTCTCCGGAGGGCAGCCTGAACTTCAGGTTCTCGCCCTGCTTCAGGTCGATCCAGCCGGAGCCATTGACGGTATCGGCGGTGCCCTTGCGTTCGATTTCGAGGTCCGGATAGACGGCCCGCACCACATCGCCCGAGAACATCTCGCCGCGGCCGACTGCAGCCATCACGTCCTCCGCGCTCGATCGCGCGAGGCGTGCAAGCGCGCTCTTGAGTTTCTCGTCGGTGAACGGACGTCCCGCGCGCTCGAAGGCGCGCTCCAGGATTTGACGGCCGAGCCCGGCATACTGGCGCCGAACGGCCGCTCGCGTCGCCCTCCGGATCGCGGCGCGCGCCTTGCCGGTGACGACCAGGGATTCCCAGGCCGCCGGCGGGGTCTGGCCTTCGCTGCGCACGATTTCCACCTCGTCGCCGTTCTGCAGCTCGGTGAGAAGCGGCGCGTTGCGGCCGTTGATCTTGCAGCCTACCGCCGAATTTCCGACATTGTGGTGCACGGCATAGGCGAAGTCGATCGGCGTGGCGCCACGGGGCAGGGCGATCAGCATGCCCTTGGGGGTGAAGCAGAACACCTGGTCGTGGAAGAGCTCGAGCTTGGTGTGCTCGAGGAACTCCTCGGGGCTGGCGCTCTCCGCCAGCATGTCCACCGTCCGGCGCAGCCACTGATAGGCCGATGTCTCGCTGATGTCCCGAACGGGACCGGTGCGGCCATCCTTGTAGACCGCATGCGCAGCCACGCCGAACTCCGCGATGCGGTCCATCTCCTCGGTGCGGATCTGCAGCTCGACGCGCTGATGGCCGGGGCCGACGACCGTGGTGTGCAAGGAGCGGTAATCGTTCTGCTTCGGTGTCGAGACATAGTCCTTGAAGCGTCCCGGCACCATCGGCCACGTGGTGTGGATGATCCCCAGCACCCGGTAGCAATCCTCGACCGTGGCCACGATGACGCGGAAGCCGAAGATGTCCGAAAGCTGTTCGAACGAGACGGATTTGCGCTCCATCTTCCGCCAGACGGAGTAGGGCCGCTTGGCCCGGCCCTTGACGGTGGCCTGGATGCCGCGCTGCGCAAGCCGTGCCTTCAGCCCGGTCTCAATCTCGCCGATGAGCGGACCGTCGCGCTGCACGATCTCGTTGACCTTGGCCGTGATGAGCGCATGCGCATCGGGCTTGATGTGCCGGAAGGCAAGCTCCTCCAGCTCCTCGCGCAACTCCTGCATTCCCATTCGGCCGGCCAGCGGCGCGTAGATTTCGAGCGTCTCCTCCGCGATGCGCTTGCGCTTGTCATCGCGCATGTGGTCGAGGGTGCGCATGTTGTGCAGCCGGTCGGCGAGCTTCACGAGCAGCACCCGCACGTCCTGCGCCACGGCCAGAAGCAGCTTGCGGAAGTTCTCCCCTTGCGTCGCCTTCTTGGAGACGAAATCGAGCTTCTTGAGCTTGGTGAGCCCGTCGACGAGGCGGCCGATCTCCGGGCCGAAGGTCTTGTTGATGTCGTCGATGGTTGCGGACGTATCCTCCACGGTATCGTGCAGCACGGCGGCTGCGATCGTGGCATCGTCCAGTTTCAGATCCGTCAGGATCGCGGCGACCTCCAGCGGGTGCGAGAAGAACATCTCCCCCGACGCGCGCTTCTGCGTGCCATGGGCTTTCATGGCATAGACATAGGCGCGGTTGAGCAGATCCTCGTCGGCCGCGGGGTTGTAGCGCATCACCCGTTCGACGAGCTCGTATTGCCGCATCATGACTGTCGGGTTTTGCCTCCTGCCGGCGCGGTCAACGCGCCCATCCGGATAATCGGGGCGCAGGCCGCGCGTCGCAAGGGCATGGCCGCGCCATAACGCAAAAAACCCGGTCTGATCGACCGGGCCTTGCGAATGGTCAACAGCTCGCGCCGGCTCGGCGCGTTCACTCGTCGTCGTCGTCGCGGCTGTTGCCCGTCGGCGCGACAAGCCCGTCGAGGCCCTTGAGCAGGTCCTCCTCGCTCATCCGGTCGAACACGACATTGGTGTCGTCCCCGCCGGTTGCGCCGGTCGCCGGGGAGCCGGTGTTCGCCAGCAGCGGAACCGCCTCGGCCTCCGGCTCGTCGACCTCGACGTGCTTCTGCAGCGAGTGGATCAGGTCTTCCTTGAGATCGTCCGGGGCGATTTTCCCCTCGGCGATTTCGCGCAACGCCACGACCGGGTTCTTGTCGTTGTCGCGCGGAACCTGGATTGCCTGGCCGGATGCGATCATGCGGGCGCGATGGCTGGCGAGCAGCACGAGCTCGAAGCGGTTCTCGACCTTGTCGATGCAGTCTTCAACGGTGACGCGAGCCATGATGGCGTCCCTTCGTGTTCACGTGCGCTGTCAGGAAATCGTGTGCGCGTCTACACGCTGCATGTGGCGAAAGCAAGGTTTGCGTGCCCAAGGTTTGCGGGCCCAAGGTTCGCGGGCTGTTGTGGTCCACCCGGCTCAGTCATGGCCGGGCTTGATCCGGCCATCCCGGGCCGCGTCGGCGGCTTGCGCGTGCGCAATCCGGAGATGGGCGGGTCGATGCCCGCCGGTGATGGTGTTGCCGCAGCCGCTTCCCAGCGGTTCCGGGCGGCGCTATGCGTTGCGGGAGCCATGTCACACCGGACTGCCCCATGACCTTGCGCCTCGGCGTCAACATCGACCACGTCGCCACCGTCCGAAACGCGCGGGGAGGGCGCTGGCCCTGCCCGGTGCGGGCGGCGCAGCTGGCTATCGCTGCGGGGGCGGACGGCATCACGGCGCATCTGCGCGAGGATCGCCGCCACATTCGCGACGCCGACATGGAGCGGCTGCGCGCCGAGGTGGCGGCCCCCCTCAACTTCGAGATGGCCGCGACCGAGGAGATGGTTTCGCTCGCCGAGCGGCTGCGTCCGCACGCGGCCTGCCTCGTGCCCGAAAAGCGCGAGGAGCGCACCACCGAAGGCGGGCTCGATGTGGTCGGCCTGCGCGACCAGCTGAAGCCGCTGGTCGACCGGCTGGCGGCGGCCGGCTCTCGCGTGTCGCTGTTCATCGAGCCGGACCGTGCCGCAATCGACATGGCGGCAGAGCTCGGCGCGCCGGTCGTCGAGCTGCACACCGGAACCTGGTGCCATGCGGTGGCCGACGGCGGGCGCGACAGGGCCCTGGCCGAACTCAAGAGGCTGCAGGATGGCGCACGCCATGCGGCGGCGATCGGGCTGGAGGTGCATGCCGGCCACGGGCTGGACTACGACACCGCCCGAACGCTGGCCGCCACGCCGGCTTTCGTCGAGTTCAACATCGGTCATTTCCTGGTCGGCGAGGCGATCTTCGTCGGGCTCGAAGCCGCGATCCGCCGCATGCGTGCCGCCATGGACGAGGGCCGTCTGACCCGCGACGGGTGCTAGTCCGTGATCGTCGGTATCGGCTCGGACCTGTGCGACATCCGCCGCATCGAACGCTCGCTCGAACGCTTCGGGGCGCGCTTCGTCGAGCGCCTCTTCACGGAAGGTGAGCGGCGTCGCTCCGATCGCAGGGCTACCCGCGCTGCCTCCTACGCGAAGCGTTTCGCGGCCAAGGAGGCCTGCGCCAAGGCGCTTGGCACCGGCTTCAGCCAGGGCGTGTTCTGGCGCGATCTGGAGGTCGTCAACCTGGCGAGCGGCAAGCCCACCATGCGCCTGCACGGCGGCGCGGCACGGCGACTGGCCGCCCTGCTTCCGCCGGCGCATGTGGCGGTGATCCACCTCTCGCTCACCGATGAGCCGCCGCTGGCGCAGGCCTTCGTCGTGATCGAGGCGCAGCCCGGACCGGCGCCTCAGTAGGGGGCGCAAATCCCATACGGATGGGGATTTTCCGGCCTTGCGCAGCGGGGGAAGGTGACGTTACGCTCGCTTCGATTTCGTGCGTAGCTTTCGGATCGACGACGACGATGCGCATGGAAACGAGCACGCCCGGACGACATCGCGCCTGGATGGAGTGAACGGTGACGCGCCCCATCCGGGAAGCCCCGCAGTTCTACCTCACCGCTCCGTCGCCCTGCCCCTATCTTCCGGGACGGGAGGAACGCAAGGTGTTCACGCATCTGGTCGGCGCCAGGGCGCGGGAGTTGAACGACCTCCTCACCCATGGCGGTTTCCGGCGTTCTCAGACCATCGCCTACCGTCCGGCCTGCGAGACCTGCCGCGCCTGCGTCTCGGTGCGCGTCCTCGTGGATGAATTCGTCCCGAACCGGACCTGTCGCAAGACCCTGCGCTACAATGCCGATCTGATCGGCGTTTCGGCGCCGAACAAGCCGACATCCGATCAGTATTCGCTGTTCCGGCGCTATCTCGACATCCGCCATCCGGAGGGCGGCATGGCCGAGATGACCGTGCTCGACTACGCCATGATGGTCGAGGACAGCCATGTCGACACCAACCTGATCGAGTATCGCCCGCGCGGTCCCGACAGCGGCCTGGCCGGCAAGGGGCGCGGCGATCTCGTAGCGGTAGCGCTGACCGACCGCATGGCCGACGGCCTGTCCATGGTCTATTCGTTCTACGATCCGGCGCAGGAGCGTCGCTCTCTCGGCACCTTCATGATCCTCGATCACATCGATCGCTGCCGGAAACTCGGGCTCCCTTATCTCTATCTCGGCTATTGGGTCCAGGGCTCGCCGAAGATGGATTACAAGGCACGGTTCCTGCCGCAGGAGCGCCTGATGGGCCGCGGCTGGGAGCGCGTCGAGGGCTGACGGCGGTCGGATCCGATTGTCTCGCAGGTCTGTTCGCGCCTTCAGCCTCCCGCCGTGCTGTTCTTCGTGCAAACCGTAATTGTCGCATCATCCGTCGCATGTCGGCGGACCTTGCCCGCTTCCGGAGGACGTTGAGGTTTCGAGGTCAGTTGCAGCTCAACGTCGAGGGTGTGACGGAGGGCGTGCCGACGATGACGCGCTCATCGGCATTCGCCTACCTTGGCGCGACCGGTGACGCTGACGCTACTCATCGTCTCCGCCGCCTGCATCGCCGCGCCGGCGGTCGGCCGGCTGGTGAGACGCAAGACGGCCTAGGCGGCCCGCACCCACACCTTGTTGTCGTGGAACGCGGCTCCGCCATAGGGCGCGACCGCGTCCGCGCCGGTGACCGTGTTGATCCCTGCGCCGTCGGGATGGGCCGCGTTGGGGTGGATCGATTCCGCGATCACCACGCCGCGTTGCAGCCCATCGAACAGACGCGCCGTCAGCCTGACCTCGCCGCGCGGGTTGCCGATCACCACCGCCGCGCCGTCGGCGACGCCGAGCCCTGATGCATCATCCGGATGGATCAGCAGGGTGGGTGCGCCTTCCTTTGCCCGCGATGTCGGCGTTTCGGTGAAGGTCGAGTTGAGGAAGTGCCGCGCCGGCGAGGTCGCGAGCCGGAAGGGATGCGCCTCGTCGGCCTCCTCGATCACCGCCCAGTGGTCGGGCAGCGAGGGCATGGCCGTGTAGGGGCCCATCGGTCCGTCATTCGTGTTCGGCACGCGCGGCCAATCGGGCCTGAAGCGGAACTTTCCGTCCGGATGGGCGAAGCCGTCGAGATAATGGGCGGTCCGGAAATCCGGCTGCACGTCAAGCCAGCGCGCCTCCTCCAGCGCGGCCAGCGTGCCATGACCGGAAGCCTGCAATGTCCAGTCGATGATCGCGCGCGGGTCCATGTCGAAGCCGGGATGCCGGGCGCCGACCCGCGCGGCCAGCGCCGTCACCACCTCGTGGTTGGAGCGGCATTCGCCGGGCGGATCGATCAGCTTCGGCCCGAGCATGACATGCTGGTGCCCACCGCCCTGGTAGAGATCGTCATGCTCCATGAACTGCGTGGCCGGCAGCACCACATCGGCCATGCGCGCCGTCTCGGTCATGAACTGCTCGTGCACGGCGACGAACAGATCCTCGCGCGCGAAGCCGGCCTTCACCAGCCGCTGTTCTGGGGCGACCGAGACCGGGTTGGTGCTCTGGATCAGCATGGCGGTCACGGGCGGGCCATGTCGAAGGGCGTCCGGGTCGCCGGTCAGCACACGGCCGATCTGCGACTGGTCGAGCTGGCGCACACCCGGATCGCGCATGTCGAGCCCTTCGATGAGCGTCTTGTCCCAGCCGTAGATGGCGCCGTTGTTGTGAAAGGCACCGCCGCCCTCATGCTTCCACGCACCGATCACGGCCGGGATGCAAAGCGCTGCGTGCATGTTGGCCGCGCCGTTGCGCTGGCGCGTGAAGCCGTAGCCGAGCCGGAAGTAGGTGCGCGGGTTCCTGCCCACCAGCGCCGCGAAGGCCTCGATCTCTTCGACCGTCAGGCCGGTGATCGCGGCCGCCCACTCCGGCGGGCGATTCTTTACATGAGCTTCAAGCTCCGCCGGCACGTCCGTGTATTGACTCAGGTATTCACGATCCGCGTAGCCGTCGCGGAACAGCACGTGCATCACGGCGGTGGCGAGCGCGCCGTCGGTTCCGGGCCTCAGAACGAGCCCGAGATCGGCCTGCGCGACGGTGGCATTGCGATAGATGTCGATCGCGACGATCGAGGCACCGCGCTCCTTCCGCGCCCTGATGGCGTGGTGCATGACGTTGACCTGCGTGTGCACGGCATTGGTGCCCCAGATCACCACCACGTCGGCCTTCGCCATCTCGCGCGGATCGACCCCGGCGAGGCGCCCGGTTCCGGCGATGAAGCCGGTCCAGGCCATGGTTGTGCAGATGGTCGAGTACTGCCCAGAATAGCGCTTGGCGTGGCGCAGCCGGTTGATGCCGTCGCGCATGAGCAGGCCCATTGTGCCTGCATAATAGTAGGGCCAGACCGCTTCAGGCCCGTGCCGGCGCTCCGCGTCGAGGAAGGCCCGAGCCGTGAGCTCCAGCGCCTCGTCCCAGGAGATCGGGGCGAACTGGCCCGAGCCCTTGGGGCCTGTGCGCTTGAGCGGCTGCGTCAGACGGTCCGGATGGTGGATGCGCTCGGCATAGCGCGCCACCTTCGCGCAGATGACGCCATCCGTATAGCTCTGCTCCTTGTGGCCGCGCACACGACCGATGCTGCGCCCGTCGATGACCTCGACATCGAGCGAACAGGCGGACGGGCAGTCGTGGGGGCAGACGGACGCCCTGCGGGCGATGGAGGCAAGCGCGTTCATGGCAGAGCACGTTAGCGCAATTCACGCCTCGCGGAAGGACCCATCCGCCCTTCATCGCAATGGCGAAAGCCGCGCTGCGAGCAACGGTTCGGCAACCTTAATCCGGCATGAAGGCGGGGTCTGCGTGTTCGGGTGTGGCGTCATGCGTAGCCTTTTCCTGCGTCTTTCCGCGGCAGCCGTTCTGGCGCTGGCGCATCTCGTGCTGGGTGTCACGTCTCCGGCATCCGCGCAGATCGACATGCGCAGCGATGCGCAGCGCGCGGCCCCGCAGGGCTGGACTGTCACGGTGGGCACCCGCGCAGGCGTGCAGCCGCGCTTTTTCGGCTCCGGCGACCCGAGCTTCTCCATCCGTCCGAGCTTCTCGATCGGGCGCGGCCTCGGCAGCCGCTGGCTGTCGATGGAGGATGACAGCATCAGCATCGGCCTGATCGAAGGAGACTTCTGGCGCGCAGGCATCGCCGGCCAGTTCGTCTGGGCTCGGCGCGAAAGCGATGATCGGCGCGCCCTGCAGGGCCTTGGAAACACCCGCTTCGGCGGCGAGATCGGTGTATTCGCCGAAATCTACCCGACCGACTGGCTGCGCGCCCGCGCCGAACTGCGCCAGGGCTTCGTGGCGCATCAGGGTCTGATGATGGACCTGAAACTCGATGCCTTCACGCGGCTGGGGCAGGGGTGGACCATCGCGGTCGGTCCGCGCGTGACGCTGGCCGGCACGGATTATGTCGGCACCTATTTCGGTATCGACGCGCAACAGGCGGCCAGCTCCGGGCTGCCTCAGTTCCGCGCCAGGGGCGGCGTGGTGAGCTATGGCGCGGCCGCGCAGCTCTCCTACCAGTGGTCCGAACGGTTCGAGACCATCGGCTTCCTGCAGTACAGCCGTCTTGCCGGCGATGCCGAGCGCTCTCCCTTGGTGCGCCAGCGCGGCAGCCGCGACCAGTTGACGGTCGGGGTGGCGGCGCGGTGGGCGATCAGCGTCGGGCCTTGAGCGAGATCAAATCGCCTTCCGTTGCGACCAGACACTTCGAGACCCATCTCATGGGCGCTGGCGAGGGCCGGTTTCCTGCCGGCGCCAGCGCCTCAGTGTCGTTTCGCTTCAAGCGTGTCTCCACAGATGGAGGAATCGATGACCCGATGGCTCCCGAGCCTCTTCAATAGCAATCCCCGCGTCCAGCCCAGCCTGTTCGCTGAGATGGATCGGCTGTTCAACACCTATGCGAACTTGCTGCCTCGGCCCCTCGGAGAGGGCGTGCCGTTCGTGGCGCCCCAGATCGACGTGAAGGAAACGGATCGCGAAGTCGAGATCTGCGCCGAACTGCCCGGCGTCGAGGAAAAGGATATCGACGTCAGGCTCGACGGGCGGATCCTGACCGTCTCGGGCCAGAAGACCGTTTCGCGCGAAAGCAAGGACGCCGCCTGGCATGTGGTGGAGCGTTCCTCCGGCTCCTTCATGCGCAGCATCCAGCTCGATTTCGAACCCAAGGGCGAGGACATCAAGGCCCATTTCGAGAATGGCGTGCTGACGGTCACCGTCCCGAAGCCGGCCGGCGCCGCGACCGGTCCGGTCAAGGTCGCGATCACCACCAGCAAGGAGCAGACGGGCAGCTCCGCGAACTGATCGATCGGTTTCCACGTCGGACTCGACATGTGACGGCCGCGCCCCGGCGCGGCCGTTCGGATCACGAGCTCAGCCCGAGCGTCAATCCTTGACCACGATGGCGGCATCCCGGCCGAGCAGCTTGCCGAGTTGCTTCAGTCGGCCGAGGACGCGATCGCTGGCGAGCGCGGCCAACGCCTGCGGCGTGGTCAGGATCACCTTCTTTTCGGTGCAGCGCACCGGCATATGGGGCAGCAGGCCCTCCATGGCCGCCGACAGAAGGAACGCCACGCGCATCAGCCCGCCGAGCAGGCGCGCGCGCTCCAGCAGGCGGGGATTGAGCAGTTCGCGCAGGCGCTGCGAGGCGGCCTCGTCCTTGAGGCCCTCGTAGCGATGGAACACCGCAAGCGCGAGAAACGCTCGCGCCGGATGATCGAGTCCGATGAAGGCTGCGTGGGCGATGACGTTGAGGCTCTGTTCCCCGCGATAATCGGGGTGGGCGCGCCAGCCGATATCGGCGAGCAGGCAGGCGACCCGGCGCAGCCTGGCCTCCTCCTCGGTCTCATCGAAGGGCCTGTCCGCCATGAACCCGTCGACCCAGCTGATCAGGTCATGCTGATGCCGCGGGTCGCGCGAGCGTAGCTCGTTGTACTGTTCCGCCGCGCGCAGGAGAGGGTCTTCCAGCCTTTCCTTCTCGCTGAGGCGCTCGAACAGCAGGCCCTCGCGCACCCCCTGCGCCGAGACGATCACCGCCTTGGGTTTGCCGCGCTTGATGAGATGATCGAGCACCAGCGCGCCATAGGCCAGCAGCGGCCTGCGCCCTGACGAAATGCTCTCGATCGATGAGAGGATGTCCGCATCGACCCGCTCGACCATGCGCACGAAATCCGCAGCGTCGCGGGCCGGCATGGCGTAGCCGTGCATGACGCTGAGCGGGTAGTTGCCCTGCCTCTGGTGCAGCTTGGCCAGCGCGCGCCAGGTGCCGCCGACGGCGTAGAAATTGCGGCCCTTCATCGCCTCGACCTGCGGCAGGCCGTCGAACTCCTCGCGCACGATCTTCTCTGCAGCCTTCATCGATCCGCCCGACCGATCCAGCAACGCCAGCCCGCCAAGCGGCACGCTCACGCCTTTCCCGACGCGACCGCCGCCGATCTCGATCAGCTCGAGCGAACCGCCGCCGAGGTCGCCGACCACGCCGTCCGGGCGGATGAATCCTGACATCACGCCCAGAGCCGAGAGAACGGCCTCGCGGTCGCCCGAAATCAGCGAGATCGGTTGTCCGACCGCTGCCTCTGCGGCAGCAAGGAAGGCCGGGCCATTGCGCGCGTAGCGGGCGGCCGCCGTGGCGATGACCTGGATGTTGGAGACATCCATGGCGTCGCAGAGGATCCGGAATCGCTGCAGCGCCGCCAGAGCCTTCTGCACGCCATCGGCCGGCAGTTCGCCGGTCGATGTCACACCGCGGCCGAGCCCGGCCAGCTCCTTCTCGTTGAAGATCGGAGTCGGCGAGCGCGACTGGTCCTCGTAGACCACGAGACGAACCGAGTTCGAGCCGATGTCGATGATCGCGACGGGCTCGCCTGCAGCGATCCGACTGGCGGCGGGACTGGTTGGCGACAGGACGATGCCCTCAGCTGCCCCGATGGGCGAGTATGCGCGGGCTGTTCGAGGCAAGCGATTTTCCACGTCCGGACAGGCTCGGATTCGTCATGAAGTACTTGTGCGCGTTGAAGGGCTCCTCCCCCGCGAGCGGCACAATGCGTTCCGACGATCCATCCGGCAAGATGCGCCAGCTTTGTTCGTTGTCGAGAAGGTTGGCCAGCATGATCTGGTCGAGAATCTGCTGGTGCACCGTCGGATTCGCGATCGGCATCAGGGCCTCGACCCGCCGGTCGAGGTTGCGCGGCATGAGATCGGCGGAGGAGATGTAGAGCTTCGCCTTGGCGTGGGGCAGGCCGTGGCCGTTGCCGAAGGCGTAGATTCGGGCGTGCTCGAGGAAGCGCCCCACCAGCGACTTGACGCGGATGTTTTCCGACATGCCCTGGACGCCGGGCCTCAGGCAGCAGATGCCGCGCACCACGAAGTCGACCTGCACGCCGGCG
The DNA here is from genome assembly GCA_964508635.1 of uncultured Allobosea sp. Classification (GTDB taxonomy): domain Bacteria; phylum Pseudomonadota; class Alphaproteobacteria; order Rhizobiales; family Beijerinckiaceae; genus Allobosea. Next base: position 21,085 of record CAZDUL010000109.1, read on the forward strand.
TTGCTCGCCTCGTAGAGCGCATCGATGATGACGGGATCGACCAGGCTGTTGCACTTGCCCCAGATGGCGGCCGGACGCCCGGCCTTCGCGTGGGCGATCTCGTCGTGAATGTCGTCGAGCAGGCGCTTCTTCAGCGTGACGGGCGAAACCGCCATCACCTCCAGCTCCTGCGGCTCGGCATAACCGGAGATGAAGTTGAAGATCCGCGCGACATCGCGGCCGGTGACGGGATCGGCCGTGAAGTAAGAGATGTCGGTGTAGATGCGCGCCGTGATCGGGTGATAGTTGCCGGTGCCGATATGGCAGTAGGTGGCGAGTTGCCCGCCTTCCTTGCGCACCACGAGCGACAGCTTTGCGTGGGTCTTGAGCTCGAGGAAGCCATAGACCACCTGCACCCCGGCCCGCTCGAGGTCCTTCGCCCAGCGGATGTTGGCCTCCTCGTCGAAGCGGGCCTTCAGTTCGACCAGCGCCGTCACCGACTTGCCCGCCTCGGCTGCCTCGGCGAGCGCCCGCACGATGGGGGAATCCGAAGAGGTGCGGTAGAGCGTCTGCTTGATCGCGACCACATTCGGGTCGCGCGCGGCCTGCTGGAGGAACTGCACGACCACGTCGAAGGACTCGTAGGGATGATGCACCACGATGTCCTTGCGCCGGATCGCGGCGAAGCAATCGCCGCCGTGCTCGCGGATGCGTTCCGGGAAGCGGGCCTCGTAGCGCTGGAACTTCAGCTGCGGCCGGTCGACTCCCACGAGCTGCGACAGTTCGTTGAGCCCGATCATGCCCTCGACGCTGACCACCGCCTCGGTGTCGACCCGCAGCTCGCGAGCGATCATCGCCTTCAGCCGCTGCGGCATGGAGGCCTCGACCTCGAGGCGGATCACGACGCCGCGCCGGCGCTGCTTGAGCATCGTCTCGAAGACGCGGACCAGGTCTTCAGCCTCCTCCTCGATCTCGAGGTCGGTGTCGCGCACGACCCGGAACGAGCCCTGTCCGCGTACCGAATACCCGGGGAACAGCTTGCCGATGAACAGCTCGATCACGTGCTCGAGCGCGATGAAGCGGTTGACGCCGGCGCGCTCCACATCCGGCAGCGCGATGAAGCGGTCGAACTTCCCCGGTATGCGGATCAGCGCATTGAGCTGGCGGCCGTCGGCGTCGCGCGTCAGCTCCAGCGCGATGGTGAACCCGAGGTTGGGGATGAACGGGAAGGGGTGCGCCGGATCGATGGCGAGCGGCGTCAGCACCGGAAAAATGTGATGAAGGAAGTGATCCTCCAGCCACATGAGATCGGTGCGGGTGGTGTGCGCGGGCTCGACCACGATGATGCCGACCGGCTCCAGCAACGCGCGCAGCTCCTTCCAGCGTCTCTGCTGGTCTGCCACGAGCGACTCCACCGAGCTGTTGATCCGCTCGAGCTGCTGGGCCGGCGTGAGCCCATCCTGGCTTGGCGTGGTGACGCCGGCCTTGAGCTGCTCCACCAGCCCGGAGACCCGTACCATGAAGAACTCATCGAGATTGTTGGCCGAGATCGACAGGAAGCGCAGCTGCTCCAGCAGCGGATGGTTGCTGTTGGACGCTTCCTCCATGACCCGACGGTTGAACTGCAGCCATGACAGTTCGCGGTTCATGAAACGCGACGGGTCGTCCTGCCAACGGACCGTTTTCACAGCCTTGCGGATCGGCGGTTTGGCGGCTTCGGCAGCAGAGGGTTCCACGGGCTTGTCCACGCGATCGGCTCCATCGGCCTCAGGGTTTGCGGCACGCCCTGGTGCTGCCGTGCGGACATGACGCTTTGACGACGAAGCCGTCCTTGCTGTTCCATGTTTGGGTGAAGCCGGGCCATCCGCCATCGCATTCCTGCTCCTCTGCTTATTCTGCTGCCGCGGCGGCTCGCTGTTGGGCGCAGGCGGCGGCAAGCGTGCGGGTGACGCGCCGGCCCCTTTCCAGCGCCGCGCGGTCGATGGCCGCGACCACCGCCTGCGCATCGGCGAAGGCGCGCGGAATATGCAGGGCCACCGCATCGATCACGCCGGTATCGACGATGAGCTGGCGATCAAGGAAAAGCTTGACCAAAACCGCCTTCAGCAGCGCGTCATCGGGTGCATTCAACCGCGCCACGGGGGCCAGCCGAAGCCGCGACAGCACGTCGGCGGTTCGCAGGCCCCATTGCTCCGGGACGCTGCGGGCGGTGACGACCAGCGAGCCGGACCGCGCGCGCATCTGGTTCAGCAGATGGAAGAACGCCGCCTCGTCGCGCAGCGAACGGTCGACATCCTCGACGACCAGGGCTCCGCTGGAGACCAGCTCCGGGACGCGTTCGGCGGTCATCGCGCTGGCGTCGATGCGCCAGGCATGGGCCCGCTCGGCCCAGATCGCCGCCAGATGCGTCTTGCCGGAACCTTCGGGCCCGATCAGAAGCAGGACAGGATCGGGCCAGCCTGGCCAGCTCTCGATCAGCGCATAGGCCTCCTCGTTGGACGGCCCGACGAGGAAGTCCTCGATGCCGTAGCGCGGCGCGGCCGGCAGATCGAGCGCGAGCTGCCGGGCCGGCTTCAGGCTGCGGGCAGGGGAGGGCTCAGACATCGCGCGTCTCGACGGAAACGGCGACCTCCGCCTTCGCGGATCGCGCACGGGCGCCGGTGTAGAGCGGGCTTGCCAGATATTGCTCCAGCGCAAACCGCGCCAGGACACCCATGATCGCTGCCAGAGGCACGGCGAGCAGCAGCCCGACGAAGCCCATGAGCGAGCCGAACGCCACCAGCGCGAACATCAGCCAGACCGGATGGAGGCCGACCGCACCGCCGACAAGCTTCGGCTGCAGGACATTGCCCTCGACGAATTGCCCCGCCGCGAAGATCGAGAAGGCCAGCAACGGCATGGTCCAGTCCGGCCAGAACTGGACCGTTGCGACGCCGACGGCCAGCAGCAGACCCGTGATCGAACCCACATAGGGGATGAACGACAAGAAACCCGATACCAGCCCGATCAGAACGCCCGAATTCAGCCCCATCAGGGACAGCCCGACGGCATAGAATGTCCCCAGCAGCAGACAGACCAGCGACTGGCCCCGGATGAAGCCCGAAATCGCCGCGTCCATGTCCCTCGCCAGCTTGCGGATGGTGTCACGCTGCCGCAGCGGCAGCCAGCCGTCGATCGTCTCCACCATGCGGTTCCAGTCGATCATCAGGTAGAAGGCGACCACCGGCGTGATCACCAAGAGCGAGATCACGCTGGCGATGGCCTGACCACCGGCCAGCGCCGACTGCAGGAGCTGCGTCGCCCAGGCCCCGGCTTGCCGGACGAATTCGCCGAAGGAGCGCTGTGCATCCTGGATGCCCGCGCCGAGGCCGAGCCGCTCGAGGATGGGCAGGCCGCGCTCGTTGGCCAGCGCCTGCAGCTCGCGCAGATAGTCCGGCAGGCGCGCCGCGAAGGCGGCGAGCTGCTGGCCGAGGATCGGCGCCAGAACCACCAGCGCCACCACGAACAGCAGCACGAACATGCCGAGAATGCCGATGGTGGCCACGAGCCGGCTCAAGCCGAGCCGCTCCAGACGCTCCGTCAGCGGGTTGAGCAGATAGGCAAGCACAAGACCCGCGACGAAGGGCAGCAGCACGCCGCCGAGCAGATAAAGCAAGAGGCAGACGGCCGCCAGCGCAGCTAGCCAGAAGCCGACCTGTTTCTGCAAGGACATGCCTGCTGGAACTCCTGCCGCCGCTGCATCGACACGGCGCCCGTCGTCACACGTCGCTGGCCATGTGGCGCAACCAGAATGCCAGATACGCCGCCGCCGAGACCAGCGTCAACGCTGCCACGGCAGTCACCGCTACGTCGAACCACATGCCGAGACTCACCCCGAAGGCCTTGGCGGCAAGAAGGGCCGCCGCAAAGGCGATCTGCGCCGCCGTATTGAGCTTGCTGATCAGGAACGGCCTGATCTCCAGAGGATTGCCGAGCACCCAGGCGAGGATCACCGCCGCGACGATGACCACATCGCGGAACACCACGATGATCGCGAGCCACGCCGGGATGATCGCCACGATCGCCAGCGCCAGATAGATGGAGACCAGCAGCGCCTTGTCGGCGATCGGATCGAGATAGGCGCCGAGTTCGCTCGCCATGCCGTGATGGCGCGCGAGATAGCCATCGACCGCATCCGACAGTCCCGCCACGACGAACAGTGCGAACGCCGTCTGCCAATGGCCCTGCACGATCATCATGATGACCAGCGGCACCAGAAAGAGCCGCCCGATCGTGATGAAGTTCGGAATGGTCATGCGTCACCAGTCCTCAGCCGGTCTCATTGCCGCCGAGCGACAGCCATCTGGGCTGAACTTAAGCACCGCAAAGCGCCGGCGCGAGATCAAACGGGCTTGCGGCGACGGCGCAAGCTTTCTATCGGCATCGCTGCCGTCGCGGACGCGACGCCAGCATGGGGCCGGCGAATGACCGACAAGACCAGCCACGGCCTGACCTACGCCGACGCCGGCGTCGACATCGATGCCGGCAACGCCATGGTCGAGGCGATCAAGCCGCTGGTGCGCTCCACGCGCCGTCCGGGCGCGGATGCCGAGATCGGCGGCTTCGGCGGCCTCTTCGACCTGAAGGCGGCCGGCTTCTCCGATCCCATCCTCGTCGCGGCGAACGACGGCGTCGGCACCAAGGTCAAGATCGCGATCGAAACCGGACGCCATGACACCATCGGGATCGATCTGGTGGCGATGTGCGTCAACGACATCGTGGTGCAGGGCGCCGAGCCGCTGTTCTTTCTCGACTATTTCGCCACGGGCAGGTTGCGTCCGCAGACGGGCGTCGCGCTGGTCAGGGGCATCGCCGAAGGCTGCCGGCAGGCCGGCGCGGCGCTGATCGGCGGCGAGACCGCCGAGATGCCGGGGCTTTACGCCGAAGACGACTATGACCTCGCCGGCTTCGCCGTCGGCGCAGCCGAGCGGGACGCGCTGCTGCCCCGCCGGGATATCGCTGCCGGCGACGTGCTGATCGGGCTCGCTTCGTCCGGGCTGCACGCCAACGGCTTTTCGCTGGTGCGGCGGATCGTGGCCCTGTCTGGACTTGGCTGGGAGGCGGATGCCCCGTTCGCGCCGGGCATCCCGCTGGGCGAGGCGCTGCTGACGCCGACCCGGATCTACGTGAAGCCTCTGCTCGGCGTGCTGCGCGACACCGGCGCGATCAAGGCCCTCGCCCACATCACCGGCGGCGGCTTTCCCGACACCATCCCGCGCGTGCTGCCCTCCGGGATCGGTGCGCGCATCGACCTTTCGGCCTGGACGCCGCCGCCCGTGTTCGGCTGGCTGGCCGGCGCCGGCGGCGTTGCGGCGGAGGAAATGCTGCGTACCTTCAACTGCGGCATCGGCATGATCGCGGTCGTTGCGCCAGACGCTGTCGAGGCCGTCCTTGCCGCGCTGGCCCGTCATGGCGAAGTCGCGGCCCTGATCGGTGCTCTGGAGCCTGCCGGAGAAGGCGGGCGCGTGCGATACGCAGGGTCGCTCAGGCTGTGAGGCGCGTTCGCACCGCGATCCTGATTTCGGGCGGCGGCTCGAACATGCTGGCACTGGCCCGCGCTGCTTCCGCGCCCGATTATCCGGTGCAGATCGTGCGCGTTATCGCCAATGTCGCCGGTGCGGGCGGGATCGGGAAGGCGGCCGCGATGGGGCTTCCCACGGCGGTCATCGAGCACAGGCGCTTCGGCAAGGACCGTGCCGCCTTCGAGGCCGAGATCCAGTCGCAGCTCGAGGCCGATGCCGTCGAGCTGGTCGCCCTGGCCGGCTTCATGCGGGTGCTGACGGCGGATTTCGTGACGCGATGGCAGGGCCGGATGCTCAACATCCATCCGTCGCTGCTGCCGAAGTTCAGGGGGCTCGACACCCATGCCCGGGCGCTTGCCGCCGGCGAAACGCAAGCTGGCTGCACGGTGCACGAGGTGGTTGTCGACCTCGACGCCGGACCGATCCTGATGCAGGCGGCGGTGCCGATTCTACCGGGGGACACGCCGGAGACGCTCGCCGCGCGCGTTCTGGTGGAGGAACACCGGATCTACCCGCTTGCGCTTGCCGAACATGCGAGGCGTCTCATCAACAACACGTTCTGATCGAGCCGCTATGTCAAGCGCGCCCGTCAGATCGGCCGTTTCAGCCCGCAGCGGTCGATCTGGGCAAGCGCCTTCTCGCGCGCGCTGTCGTTGAACACGCTGGTGGCGCGGAAGGCGTCCAGTTCGGCGCGGGTCAGCGCGTTCACCGTGCCCTTGGCATAGCAGCTGCACGCCGCATGCACCGCTTCGCGGGTCGTTTGCTGAAGGCGCGACTGCGTGACGAGGCAGGCGTCGAAGGTGCGCAGCTGGATCTGGTAGGGCGTCATGGTTCGGGTGCGCGGGTCCGGCTCCGGCAAGGGCGCCGTGCCGGCCGCCGCAAGAGCCGCGAGCGGCGCAATGGCCACCAGGCCGCTAGCAGCCAACGCAACAAGGCCAAACCTGATCAAGGTCGCGCGCATCTGTGATTCCCCAACGAGCAGCGCAAGCGTTGTGGTGGCGCGGATGCGGGCCGTCAAGCTCGCCCGTTAACCGCATTCGACATCAATCGGGGCCGGCAGCTTGAGCGCCGACAGGCGCGCCGTTATGGTCAACAAGTCGTTAACAGCCGGCGCTGCCGTTCACCATGCGATGAGTGTGCAGCGTCCTGCGCATGGGAGTTGGGTGCGGTGCTGTCGCGTCTCGATCAACAGCTGTGCATCGCCGCCAACCGTGCGGCCGCCTGGCTCCAGGAGGACATGGGGTTCACCATGCCCGCGATCCTGCGGCAGGCGGCGACCGCGACGATCATGGCCACTCTGCTCGCCATTGTCGCCACGCTGCTGATGCGCGGACCGGTTCACATGGCGATCACGCTCGTGTTCGGCGCCATCACCATCGGTTCGTTCTGGACCTTGCTGAAACGCTACAACCGCGATGCGGAGCGCGACTGGACCTCCGATCTCGCCCGCGACTACGCCGTCCGTGCGATCGGGACGCTGGAAGGCCAGCGCCCCGTGCGCGAGATCGGACTTGGCTTCAGCCTGGTGGCTCTGGGGCTGACGTTCATGGTCATCGGCTTTCGCCCGCTCGATCTGGTGGACCTGACCATGATCGCGCTGATCGTCTCGACCTTGGCGCACATGTATCTCTCATGCGCCGAGCCGAGACCGCCGGGCATGGGGCGGCGGCAGTTGCGGCTCGCCTTGCAGGGGGCGCGCTGATCCGGGGTCGGCTGGTTCGGCCCTGTCCGTCCGACACGCCCGCTGCGACGCGCTGCAGGATGCCTTTTGCCCCCGCGAGCGAACCGCCCTATAGTGCTGCCATGCTGATCCGTCGCGCCTGCTCCGTTCTGGCACTCGCCGTCATGGCCGCCGCGCCCGCCGCCGCCATTCAGGAGGTGACGCTTGGACCCCGTGCGCCATCCTTCACCGCTTCCGGCGCGGGTCTTGGATGGGAGGCGCTGCCGCTGCCGGGCGCGCCGGTTGTGTTGACGACGAATGAATGGCGCGAGGCCCCGCGCTGGGCCTTTCAGGGCGGCGAGACGCAGCGTCTCGGCTCGTTCCTGTTCAACACGCAGTCGGGCCCGAGCTGGGCGATGAAGGATGGCTGGGCCGGCGGTTTCTCGCCCTTTTCCCTCAGCCGAGGCAGCTTCGATGCGCTCGGTTTCACCACACGCTCGACGGCTGCGGTGATGGCGACCGAGAACCTGATGTTCTACACCTCCGTCGGCAGCACCACGTCCGGTTTCAGCGCCGCGCCCGTCGCGCCGGGGCTGCAGACGATCGAGGGCCCGCAGAGCCGGACCGATGTGCGCGCCGGCTTCAAGATGCAGCTCGTGCCCGGCGTCACCTTCGGCATGGAAGCGGCATTCTCGCCCGCGCAACGCTGACGGACAGCTGCGCCGGCGGCGATGTTCCGCTTGCGGGCCTTCCGACGCGCCGCTAGCTACCGCTTCACGGACCGCAACGTTTTCGAAGAGCCTTGCCATGACTGCGCACGCCCGCCCTGCCGACCCGAAGAAGCTCATCCGGGGCGCGACGGGCGACTGGGAGGTGGTGATCGGCATGGAGATCCATGCGCAGGTGACGTCGAAAGCGAAGCTGTTCTCCGGCGCCTCGACAGCCTTCGGCGCCGAGCCCAACGCCAATGTCAGCCTCGTCGACGCGGCGATGCCGGGCATGTTGCCGGTGATCAACGAGGAGTGCGTGAAGCAGGCTGTGCGCACCGGGCTCGGCCTCAACGCGCGGATCAACAAGCGCTCCGTGTTCGACCGGAAGAACTACTTCTACCCCGACCTGCCGCAGGGCTATCAGATCAGCCAGTACAAGCACCCCATCGTCGGCGAGGGAGAAATCGTGGTCGATGTCTCGCCGACCGAGGCGATCACGGTCGGCATCGAGCGCCTGCACCGCGAGCAGTACGCCGGCAAGTCGCTGCACGATCAGCACCCGACGATGAGCTTCGTTGATCTCAACCGGTCCGGCGTCGCGCTGATGGAGATCGTGTCGAAGCCCGACCTGCGCTCGGCCGACGAGGCCAAGGCCTATGTCACGAAGCTGCGCACCATCCTGCGTTATCTCGGCACCTGCGACGGCGACATGGAGAAGGGCAATCTGCGCGCCGACGTCAACGTCTCGGTCCGCAAGCCCGGCCAGCCCTTCGGCACGCGCTGCGAGATCAAGAACGTCAATTCGATCCGGTTCATCGGCCAGGCGGTCGAGGTCGAGGCGAGGCGTCAGATCGCGATCCTCGAGGATGGCGGCGTGGTCGAGCAGGAGACCCGCCTCTATGACCCCGGCAGGGGCGAGACCCGCGCCATGCGCTCGAAGGAGGAGGCGCACGACTACCGGTATTTCCCAGACCCGGATCTGCTGCCGCTCGAATTCGACGATGCCTTCGTCGCCGAACTGAAGGCAGCGCTTCCCGAGCTGCCGGACGCCAAGAAGGCCCGCTTCATCAGCCAGTATGGCCTCACCCCCTATGACGCCTCGGTGCTGGTCGCCGAGCGCGAGCAGGCCGACTATTTCGAGCAGGTGGCGAAGGGCGAAGACGGCAAGGCGCGCGATGGCAAGCTCTGCGCGAACTGGGTCATCAACGAGCTGTTCGGCCGCCTCAACAAGGAAGGCAAGGACGTCACGGCCTCGCCGGTCTCAGCCGGGCAGCTCGGCCAGATCATCGATCTGATCGGGGAGGGGGTGATCTCGGGCAAGATCGCCAAGGACCTGTTCGAGATCGTCTGGTCAGAGGGCGGAGAGCCGCGCCAGATCGTCGAGGCGCGGGGCATGAAGCAGGTCACCGACACAGGCGCCATCGAAAGGGTCATCGACGCGGTGATCGCCGCCAATCCTGACAAGGTCGAGCAGGCCCGCGCCAAGCCGACCCTCGCCGGCTGGTTCGTCGGCCAGGTGATGAAGGCCTCCGGCGGCAAGGCCAACCCGGCGACCGTCAATGCCATCCTGTCGAAGAAGCTCGGGCTGGAGTGAGGCTCGCGCGCCTGCCGGAGCCGCGTTGTCTGCGCACGACGAAGGCGCTAGGGACGATCTCGACAGGGAGACCGGCCTGCGCTCGCGCGCGTCTCCTCGCCTGTTGCGCGACCGGATGACGACATGCTGACGCAAGCGGAATGGCGACAGGAGCAGCACGAACGCGCCGCGCTCGTTTCGCGGCTGCCGGCGCAGGCCGCATCGTTCTCCGGCACGTTCCGCCATCTTTCGAGGGATCTGGCGGAGCTGGCGCTGCCGGGGCATCATCCGTTCCGGTTCGTCTCCGGAGGCCGGCCCAGCCTGTGGAACCGCTGGATGAAGCCCTCGCCGATCGTGGACGGCCTCTATGAACCGGCGACCACCTTCGTCCTCAGCCGGATCGTCGCCGAGACCCGGCCCCGGCTCGCCTTCGACCTTGGCGCAACGCATGGCTATTTCAGCGCGGTGATGGCGAGCCACAGGGACAGCCGCACCGATGTGCTTGCCTTCGACATGATGCCCTACGTCCCGGCGAGCTTTGCGCGGCTGGCGGCGGAGAACCCGCATCTGTCGGATCGGCACATCGCTGTCAGACAGGTGGCGCTCAGCGACAGGGACGCCGGCGACATCACGGTTTGGATGCACAAGACGAAACTGTTCGAGCATGAACCTTCGCTCTTGGAGTATCGCGAGAAGCTGACCCGGCGGGTGAAGCACGCCATCAATGGCGAGCGCTGGAAGCTCAGGTTGAACCGCCTGACGCTGCCCGTGCGCTCGCTCGACTCGCTGTGTGCGGAAACGGGTCGCGATCCCGATCTGATCAAGATCGATGTCGACGGCTACGAGGCCCGGGTCCTGCCGGGCGCCATGGGCCTGCTGCGCCGTCGCCGTCCCTGGATCGTGCTGGAGCTGCACCGCCAAGCCTATCTCGACCGCTTCGCCACCACGCGGGCCGGCATCGTCGCGCCCTTGCTGGAGGCCGGCTACGAGGCCGTCCTGGTTCGCGGCCGTGGCCGGCTGTCGGCGCTTGCCTGGACGCCGGTCACGCTCGATGCGCTCGCGGCGCTGGACACCGGCGAGACCGATCTGCTGATCCTCTATTGATCTTGGCCGACGCGCCTGAGCATCATCGCCGACGTGAGAACTCCTCCATGACCGCGCGTACCGCAGGCTGCATCATGAATGGCCCCGCGACTGCATCGGCGCTGACCATCCGCCGCGCCGTTTTCGCAGACCTCGAGGGCATCATCCGCCTTTTCGAGGACGATGCGCTCGGTGGCCATGGCGACCGATGGTCGGAGGCGACGCGTCCGGCTTACGAGCGGGCGATGCGGGCGATCCTGATGAGCCCGTCCAACCGCCTGATCGTCGCGGTGCTCGACAACGAGACGCGCGAGACCGGACGCGGGCCCGTGGCGACCGGGGGCGCGGTTGTTGGCGTCTGCCAGCTCACGATCATCCCCGGATTGGTCGGACAGGGGCAAACACGGGCGAAGCTCGAGAGCGTGCATGTGGCTGCAGCGTGCCGCGGTCGGCGCATCGGCGAGATGCTCGTGCGCCACGCGATCGGCGAGGCGCGGGCAGCGGGTGCGCGCGTGATGGAGCTGTCCTCGAACAAGCGGCGCACCGACGCCCATCGTTTTTATGTGCGCCTCGGGTTCGCGCAGAGCCACGAGGGCTTCAAGCTCATGCTCTGACGTCCGAGTGGCGAGGCGGGCGGTTGATGACCGGTGTCTTGGTGCCGCCGGCCGAAGAACGCTCGGGAGACGTCCCGATCGCGCTTGATCTGCGCCGCGAGCCTGGCGCGTAATGCCGGCATGACGCACGACGCGGCGACATATCCTGATCCGACCCGGCTCGCGCGTCGCGCGGGCCTGCTTGGTGGCTACGCGCCGCTGCCCGGCGTGCATGACGAGTTGATGACGCCGGGCGGTCAGGTGCGCCCGCACTGGGAGCCTCTGCTCGACGCCTGGACGGGCTTCGCGCCCGGGGAGCTGCGCCGTCGGCTCGGCATTGCGGACAGGCACCTCTCGGATTCCGGCGTATCCTACCGGA
>CAZDUL010000110.1:0-9010 GCA_964508635.1 uncultured Allobosea sp.
CCCCTACACCCCGAAGACCAACGGCAAGGCGGAGCGCTTCATCCAGACCATGCTGCGGGAATGGGCCTATGCCATCCCGTTCCCCTCATCGCACCGGCGCGCTGCCGACCTGCCCCGATGGCTCGCCTCGTACAACCAGCACAGGCCTCATGCTAGCCTCGCTCGACGAACACCCGCTCAGGCCCTCGCCGGAACAACCTGATCAGAAACCACATCTAGGCTTGCCTCACGGCGCCGGAGGCTATCGCTGGCGACGATCAGGTCGCGCTCCTGTTCGTTGAGCGCAACCTCTCGGTCGCGCTGGCGGCGATCGGTCAGCGCCTGCTCGCGGGTCAGGCGCCGGCGGGGCGTCGCGCTGGTGCGCGCATGGCCGCTGGGGGCGCTCACTTCCCGATGATATTCGGCGAGGAGGGCCTTCATGGCCTCGCGATAGGCGGCGCTGGCGACACTGGAGGACCGACCCTCGCGCTCGAGTGCGCCGCGTGCGGCATGGCCCGGGTGGATCTGGCCGAGGAGGAGGCGGCCCGCTTCATCCATTGGCGGCACGATCAGGACATGCAGGTGCCAGAACGCCTCGTCCCGGTGTTCGACGACGGAGAGCCGGAACTGGCCCCAGCGCCTCTGCACCCAGGCAAGGACGCGCTCGCGCCAATCGAGGTAACGCTCGATGAAGTTGGGCTCCTCGGCTCGCTCGCGGCTCGACTCAGGGAAGCTCGCGACCGCGCCGAACAGGGCGCTGGCGGTCGGGCTCAAGCGGCCGGGCTCAAGCGGCCGGGCTTGCGAGCGCCCTGGTTCATCGCGCGGCGCGCCTGATCGGCCGCGACCTCGGCGAGCGTCATCGGATCCTCGCCGAGCAGACGCTCGACGGCCGTCTGGCCCTTCACATGCGCGGCCGCGCCCACCTTGCGCGCGGCTTCCGCCGCAACCCCTTCGATGGTTCGCCATGGCGTCGCTGCCTTGCCCTTCTGATGCCGGGCCCTGAGGCCATAGCCCTCGATCCGGAAGAACCCTGCCTTGCTCATCGTCGCCCTCTATCCATGGTCGCAGGCCCATGGTGGGCGGTCGCCCTGCAAGGCACAAACGGGCCTTGCAGCGCGAAGGAGATGGATCGGGACAGGTGGAGCGACTGCGCGCGACGGGACCGTTCACAACCCGCAACCCGCGCCTTCCGGGGCGCTCACGGGCCGTCCTCCAATCAACCGACCCGATCATCCTGTTGGTCGCGATCATCCTATCGGTACCGAATAGGATCATCGCCGCATGACCCGCTGTTCGGGCCGGGCGGCGGCCTCTCCCGCCCGTGACCGCCACCACGCTGGCGACCGGCGCGCCCGACGCCGCTGGCCGAGCGGGGCGCCCCGTCATCCGTCAGCCCGTGCGATCGAACCGACTCAAGTCGAGCGCGTCGAAGGGCGACAGGTCGATGCCTTCATCCGGGGGGGCCTCATAGATTTTCCGGGCATCCGGCGTCGGCAGCCGGCCGGATTTGTACTTCGCATGCACATCCGTCAACGCGTGCCCGACCTGGATCCGGCAGGCGCCGTCAGGCACCTCATGCTCGTCGAACCGATCCTCCGCCTGCCCCCGCCAGCCATGCGCCGTGCCGCGCTCGCTGTCGCTGGTCCGGGCCTGCGCCTGCTCAAGAAGGCTGGCGATCCGCTTCGAAACCATGTCGGCCGGATCCTGCGCGGCTTGCGCGTCTTCAAACACGAAGCGCTCGCCCTTCGCCCTTGCCCAGTCGACGAAGCCGGTCTCGACGACATAGCGGGGGATCACGAACGCGGTCACGCTCTCATCGGTCTTGTAGGGAGTCAGCTCAAGGCCGTCCGGCGACTGGATGGTCTGCTCGACCTTTGCGTGAACGACGCCGGTGCGCGGGTCGATCCGGAAGGACGAACCCTGCAGACAGGCGAGCAGTCCGATCCGGCGGCCGGTTGCATAGGCCAGGAGGGGCATCAGGGCATCGACGGCGCTGGCGGATCGCGCGCCGAGCCTGAAGGCTTCGTTGGTCACAGCAATGGGCGGCGCCGGATGCTTCCGGGGAGCTCTGAGGATCCGTGGGAGCTCCACGGTCTGGCCCTGGAAGGGCGACCGGATCAATGCGCGCTTGGCGTGGTGCGCGAACACCGACTTGATGGTGGCAAGCCAGGCCTCGCTCAGGGTCTTGCGCGAGGGCGCACCGAACCTGAACGCCCGGTTCTCCGCCACGATCTCGCCAATCGTGCGGCCGGGGAACCTCTTCTCGAAGTTGGGCGGGACGTGCTTCGCGCGATCCACGAAACGCTGGAGATCGAGGTGATCGTAGTCCCGCATTGGCCGGTCACCCATCAAGGCTGCCCACAGGCGCGCCGGGTAGATGATCGCGCTGAGATGGACGGCGGGGTTGTTCGCCTTCCGCCGGGCGATATGGCTGGCGACGGCTTCGCTGAACATGCTCTCGGGGGTCAGGGCCATGTCGAGGTCGCTGGCGGACCGCCATGCTTCGATCGTCGCCGCATCCGGCTCGCGGATGACCGGATCCGGTTCCGGCGAAGCTGCGCTGGCGATGGGCGCTGGCGACGCGCTGCCGGATGCGGTCGCGTCGGAACCGACTGCGGCGCGGCGGGCATCGTCCACGCCCCCCGCGGCGCTGGCGATGGGTTCGGCCATGGCCTGAGGCGTCGCTGACGAGGATGCGCCCATGGCGGCCTCTGCCCCGCCGACGTCCGATCCGGCCGGTCCCGGCCATGACGTCGCCGGGTGCGCTGGCGACGCAGCCGCGGCCTGCCCGAACGCACCGGCAGAACGCTGCGACTGCGCCTCCGCCGGCTCCTTGAGGGCCTGCGCCTGCACCAACGGCGTGGGCACGAGGACCCCGCCCCCGTCCAGACTCGCTGCGAAGGCGCGGAAGGCGTCGGCCGCTGCCTTGCGCTGAGCGGTCGCCCGCGCATGGGCCTCCCACACGCCGTCGATCAGCTGCAGACCCGCACGCTCGACCGCCGAGCCAGGCCGGGCGCTGGCGATATCCTTCATGATGCGCCTGGTGGCGCGGATGCCTTCGAGGGTAAGTTTTTCGTCCTCGTCGGTCGGCTGGCCCGAGCCGGGGAGCTTGCCCGCCGTCCTGATCGACAGCACGCGGCCGGATCCCGGCCGCCGGGAGGGCGACGCCTGCGAGGCGATGCGAACATGCGACAAGAGAGCAAGAGACAGGGGAGCAAACGACATGGGCGCCTCCAGGTCGGACCGATCCGCCCCCATGCTGCAGCTGCTGACCGATTCGAAGAAGGCCCCCGTCTCGAGTTCAAGAGAGAGCGCCAGACGCCTCGCCTCGGGCTCTGAAATGCGGCCGAGCGCCACCCTCAAAGGGGCCGCCGCCCCGGACGGATCCAGTGCTTTGGGCCATCTGCGTTGGAAGAACCAGTAGCCGTCCCGGCAATGCAGATAAAGCCTTCTGGCGCCCTTTCGGGATGGGGGCTGCGGCGATGCCTAGCGGCGAGGCTTGCCGCCGGAACCCTCGCCATCGAGGCGCCCGGCAGGTGTACATTCAGGTGTACTTTTTCGGTGTACGTCAGCGTCGTAAGGCATTGCCGAACTCCGATTGGGAGCCGGCCAAGACCTTGAAATGCCGAGAAATCAGGAGCTCGCGCCACGACCCGTATGGCGGACCGGAATGGCGGACAGGGAGGGATTCGAACCCCCGATAGAGTTGCCCCTATGCCGCATTTCGAGTGCGGTGCTTTCAACCACTCAGCCACCTGTCCGCAGCGCTGCCAAGCGTCAACGACGCCGACTGAAAGCCGACTGTGGCATACAGGGCCGTGAGGCCGCGCACAAGGGCCGGTTCCGCTGACCATCGCAATTTCGGGCCATTGCGGCTGAAACACCGGCCGAAGACCTGGCGCCGTGCCGGGCAGACCGCCCCTTGCTCTGCGGGAGCGCTCTGTCGGATTGAGTCGCCAGCCTATGCTCTCGGAGCATGACAGGAGGCTGTTGTGCGACCCGACAGGTCGTCGCCCATGGGCTCCAGCATCCTGCTGTTGCCGAGCCGGGCCAGACGCTCCGGCTTCACGAAGTCGACAGCGTGCCATCTCCGGAATCGCTCTCGCGGCGGGATCAACGAGGCTGTCTCGAGACTGTTGTTCGGTTCTGGCGCCCTCTTGTCCGTGGCTGTCACCGAAAGCAGCGAGCGCCGCGGTCGCCCCGGGGTTACGGCAGCGCATCGGTTTCGCCGTTCCTGACGCATGGCGATCACCAAGCGATGCCTCCGTGGACGTGATCGCCACCAGCCGGCGATGAACCGGCCCGACCGGCCCCGAACCTCCAGAGGCGGTGGAGCGCTCAGGCGCAGCGGCGACCGGGAAGCGCACTTGGCGCACCGGCTATTCGAAGACGGTCGGGCCGCCTCATCGCGGAGGCGGCCCGCCCCGGGTGACACAAGCGGTTCGTCCGGTCAGCCGGCGGGCGTGCGTCCCGGAACCGCATCGTGGTCGCGGGTCTTCCACAGGGAGTAGAAGATGCCGGCGAGGATCAGCGCCAGCGTGATGCCGAGCGAGTATTCCGGCGGGAATTTGCCGACGAGGTTGTTCCAGAAGATCTTCAGGCCGATGAACACCAGCACGATGGCCAGCGAGTATTTGAGATACTCGAAACGATGCACCATCGCTGCGAGCGCAAAATAGAGCGCGCGAAGCCCGAGGATCGCCATGATGTTGGCGGTGTAGACGATGAAGGTGTCGGTGGTGATGGCGAAGATCGCCGGCACCGAATCGACCGCGAAGATCAGGTCTGCGACATTGATCACCGCCAGCGCGAGGAACAATGGCGTCGCCCACAGCACCATCCTGCCGGTCGCCGGGTCGGGCTCCCGCACGAAGAACTTCTGCTCGTGCAGCCGGTCGGTGACGCGCATGCGCCTTCGCATGAACTTCACCACCGGGTTCGTCGAGATGTCCGGGTCGCCCTCGGGCACGATCAGCATCTTGATGCCGGTGGCGATCAGGAAGGCGCCGAAGATGTAAAGGATCCAGGCATACTGCTGCACCAGCGCCGCGCCGACGGCGATCATGATGCCGCGCAGCACGATGACCGCCAGGATGCCCCAAACCAGCGCGCGATACTGATATTTTCGCGGAATGGCGAAGAAGCCGAAGATCAGCGAGATGACAAAGACGTTGTCGATCGACAGCGCCTTCTCGATGAAATAGCCGGTGAAGAAGGTCACGCCGGCATGGGTGCCGTCGGAGGTTGTGATCACGCCGTTGTCGTAGGCCCACCAGACGCCGATGCCGTAGGCGATCGCGACAGCGAAATAGAAGGCCGAAAGCCACAGCGACTCGGCGATGCCGAGCTCCTTGTCCTTCTTGTTGAGAACGCCAAGGTCGAACGCCAGCAGCGCGATGACGATGGTGAGAAAGCCCGTCCACATCCAGACGGGTTTGCCGAGCCATTCGGCAAGGAAGATTTCGGGCATGGGTCCGCTTTCCGAACGTTCGGGGGATCGAAGCAGTGAAAACGTTCGTCGGTTCCGACATCACGGGGCGTGCGGGGCGCGGATTGGCCCTGTTCGAGACGCAACGCCAAGCCGCCAGAGGGGCCCGGTCACCGACATGCGACAATTGGCGCAACAGGGGCGCGAATTCAAGGCCTCGCGCCCGTTTTCTCGCCGCAGCTGCGCAAGCTCTGCCGCGGCTCCGCCCGGATCGTGGAGGCATCGCGGCGGGACGACCCCGGCGGACCGAGCAACGACCGCAACGCCGCCGCCACGCCATCCGACAGTCCTCGAAGCGTCATCCTGACATGCGTCGGGGTGCACAGGCTGTCATGCCTATTTCCTGCGCAGGCAGCCCTTTTCCTGTGCGTCAGGGCGACGGGCGCGCTTGACTCCTGATCGTGACGACGGTGCTGTTGCGTCTGGCGTATGCGGCACGGAGCTTGCTGGACGGGCGTGTCCAGAAGTTCGACCCTGGCCGCCGCGATCCACACCTCTAACAGCCCCGGAGTCCTGGCCGGGGAACACGTGCCCGTCTGGAGGCCATACCGGAGACACTCATGGGTAACCTATCCCGTCGCAGCCTCATCGCCTTCGCAGCCGGCGCCAGCATCGGCGCCACTCTCGGCGTCGGCGCCTCCGCACAGGCTCTGACCCCCGTGCGTTTCACCCTCGACTGGCGCTTCGAAGGCCCATCCGCCCTGTTCCTGACGGCGCTCGAAAAGGGCTACTTCAAGGCCGAAGGCCTTGACGTCACCATCGACACCGGAAATGGCTCTCGCGAGGCCATTCCGCGCGTCGCGTCCGGGACCTACGACATCGGCTTCGGCGACGTGAACTCGCTGATCCGTTTCCGCGACGAGAACCCGACGGTCGACGTCAAGGCCGTGATGATGGTCTACGACAAGCCGCCCTTCGCCATCGTGGGTCGCAAGTCGCGCGGCATCACCGCGGATGTCAGGAGCCTGGAGGGCAAGAAGTTCGGCGCGCCGGCCGCCGACGCGGCCTTCGCGCAGTGGCCGATCTTCCGCACCGTGAACGGCCTCAACGAGGCGACGATGCGCTTCGAGAACGTCGGGTTCCCGGTTCGTGAGCCGATGCTGGCGTCCGGCGATGTGGACGCCGTGTTCGGCTTCGCCAATTCCTCCTACATCAACCTGAAGGCGCGCGGCGTCCCGGCCGACGACATCGTCGTGATGCTGATGGCCGATTACGGCGTCGAGCTCTACGGCAATGTCATCATGGTCTCGCCGAAATTCCTGGCCGAGAAGCCGGACGCCGTGCGCGGCTTCCTGCGGGCGCTGGTGAAGGGCGTTCGCGACACCGTGCGCGACCCAGCCGCCGGCGCAGCGCTGGTGATCCGCCGCAACGACGTGGCCCGCCTCGATGTCGAGACCGAGCGGCTGAAGATGACGCTCGACCAGAACGTCATGACACCCTGGGTGAAGGCCAATGGTTTCGGCGGCATCGACCGCGCCCGCTGGGAGCGCGCCCTGGACCAGATCGGCCTGACCTTCTCCTTCAAGGACAAGGCGAGGGCGGGCGACGCCTTCACCGACGCCTTTCTGCCCGCGGCCGCCGACCGGTCGATGTGAGGCGGAAAGTCGATCGACCGTGAGCAGATCCGCGCCGACGCTTGTGCGATCGGCACGGGAGAGCAAACCTTGCGTAACCGAATTCCAGTGACCTTCGCCCGGCAGGCCAGTATTCCATGAGCTATTTCGTCGATGTCCATGACGTCACCCATGTCTATGGCGGCGGAGACGGCCAGGCGGCCGTGCAGGGTCTCACCGTGCGCGTCAGGCAAGGCGAGTTCGCGGCCATCGTCGGCCCTTCCGGCTGCGGCAAGTCGACGATGATGAAGCTGGCGACGGGGCTGCAGTTTCCCAAGTCGGGCACGGTCATCGTCGACGGTCAGGAGGTGCGGGCCCCGCTCAAGATAACCGGTATGGCTTTCCAGAACCCGGTGATGCTGCCGTGGCGGACCGTGCTGGACAATCTTCTGCTGCCGCTGGAAATCGTCGAGCCGCACCGCTCGCGCTTCCGCGCCCATCGGCACGAATATGTCGCGCGCGCCGAGAACCTCCTGCGTTCGGTCGGTCTGGCCGGAATGGGAGAGAAGTTCCCCTGGCAGCTTTCCGGCGGCATGCAGCAACGCGCCTCGCTCTGCCGCTCGCTGATCCACGAGCCCAAGCTCCTGATGCTCGACGAGCCGTTCGGCGCGCTCGATGCCTTCACGCGCGAGGAACTCTGGTGTGTCATCCGCGATCTACACGCCGAGCGCGGTTTCACCGTGGTCCTGGTGACGCATGATCTGCGCGAGGCGGTGTTCCTCGCCGATCGCATCTTCTGCATGAGCGCCCGGCCCGGCCGCATCATCGCGGAGCGGGAGGTCGATATCCCGCGCCCGCGCGACCTCGAGGTGACCTACTCGCACCATTTCGCCGACATCGTGCACGAGCTGCGTGGACACATCCGCACCGCGCGACAGGCGCACTGACCGGCGATATCGATCCGATGAACCGTTCGCTCTCGCTCAAGGTCGCGCCTTACGCCTTCACCCTCGCGTTTTTCCTGCTCTGGGAGATCGGCTGCCGCGCCTTCAAGGTGTCGAGCTTCGTGCTGCCGCCGCCCTCGACGATCTGGAGCGCGCTCGTGCAGTATCAGGGGCCGCTGCTGCGAAACGCCTTCCACACCCTCTGGATGACGACGGCCGGCTTCGCCCTGTCGGTCGTCTTCGGCATCCTGCTCGGCCTCATCGTCGGCTCGTCGCGCCTGATATATGCAGGGCTGAACCCGATCCTGGTCGGCTTCAACTCGATTCCCAAGGTGGCGGTCGTGCCGATCCTCGTGATCTGGTTCGGCGTCGGCTGGCTGCCGCCGGTGCTCACCGCCTTCGTGATCTCGTTCTTCCCGATCGTCGTCAACGTCGCCACGGGGCTCGCCACAATCGAGCCGGAGACCGAGGACGTGATGAAGGCGCTCGGCGCCAGCCGCCTCGACATCATGCGCAAGGTCGGCATTCCGCGCTCGCTGCCCTATCTGTTCGGCGCGCTGAAGGTTTCGATCACGCTCGCCTATGTCGGCTCGGTCATCGGCGAGCAGAACGCCTCCAACCTCGGCATCGGCAACCTGATCACGCGCGCCTCGGCGGATTTCAATGTACCGCTGATTTTCGCGGCACTGATCGTGCTGGCCCTCCTGGGCGTCTTGCTGGTGGTGATCGTCGACGTGTTCGAGCGACGCCTGACGGGCTGGGCCCGGCGCTCGCAGCTCTCGAATGCGTGAAACCTCAGCTCAGACCGTCAGCGCGCTGACAAAGATGGCGATCGTCGCGCCCCAGCCGATGACCCACATCAGCGAACGAAGGGTCGCCCAGTCCTGGATGTAACAGACCGTGTAGGACACCTCGAATAACAGGGTCGGCGATGTCGGGGCTGAAGCTGTGGCGTGGCGAACGGGCGCGCGATGGGTTGTTTTGGTCCGACGGTTTCGGGCATCGGCGTCCATCGGCCGCGATCCGAGCCCTTTCGGATCGTCGCC
>CAZDUL010000111.1:0-7857 GCA_964508635.1 uncultured Allobosea sp.
GCCTTCGGCATGGCCGATCACAGGGCCGTCGCGGCGCTGCTGCGGAAGGGAGGCGTCGCGGCCGCCATGCTCGCCGTCACCTTCGGGATCACGCTTACCGTCGACCTCGTGGTCGGCATGGCGGCCGGCTGCGCGCGGGGCGCGGCGTCATGGCTGTGGCGGCGCCTGCGGGGAGACGCTAAACCTGTGGAACGATGACGGATCCCGGCAGTCTCCCAGCCCCGGCGGAAAGGCCCGCCTTTTGCGTCGACATCGCGATCGTCGGGCACGGCCCGGCCGGCGCGACGGCAGCCCTTCATCTGGCGCGAGAGGGGTTCACGGTGGCGCTGATCGGCCCGGGGACGCCGCGACGCGACAGCCGTACCGTGGCGTTGCTGGAAGCATCCTGGCGGCTGCTGCACGATCTCGGTGTGACGGCGGCGATCGAGGCGGAAGCGAACCCTCTGGCCGTGATGCGCCTGGTCGATGACACCGGCAGCCTGTTCCGGCGCCCGCCGACCGAGTTCCGCGCCAGCGAGATCGGGCTCGACCAGTTCGGCTGGAACATCGATGCGGGCCGGCTCACCGACGCGCTCCTGGGCGCTGTCGCGGGCGATCCGGCCATCCTGCGTATCGAGACGCCGGTCAGGCACGTCGAGCCCGGCGCTGACGCCGTCACGCTTCACCTTGCGGATCGCGCGGCGCTGCGGGCGCGGCTTGTCGTGGGCGCTGACGGACGCAAGTCTGTCGTGCGGACCGCAGCCGGCATCGCGGCGAAGGAGTGGCGCTACCCGCAGGTCGCGCTCACGACCGTGGTGGCGCATACGCGGCCGCACAAGGATGTCTCGACCGAGTTCCACACAAGGTCCGGCCCCTGCACGACCGTGCCCATGCCCGGGCGGCGCTCGGCCATCGTGTGGATGGTGCCTCCCCACGAGGGCGACCGGCTGATGCGGCTCGATGATGCGACTCTGGCGCGCGCCATCGAGGACAGGACGCATGCGGTGCTCGGCCAGATGAGCATCGCCGGTCCGCGCGGGCTCACCCCGATGGTCGGCCTGTCGGTGGAGCGCTTCACCGCGCTGCGCACCGCGCTGATCGGCGAGGCCGCCCACGCCTTCCCGCCCATCGGCGCGCAGGGGCTGAACTTGAGCCTGCGCGATGTCGTGGCCCTGGCCCGCCGTCTCGACCGGGACGACCCCGGCTCAGGTCGTGGCCTCGCCGCTTACGAAACGGACCGCGCCAGCGATGTCCGCAGCCGCACGGCGGCCGTCGATGCACTGAATCGTTCGCTGCTTGCAGACATCCTGCCGGTCGATTTCGCCCGGGGCCTCGGGCTGCTGGCGCTCGAGACCATCGGCCCCCTGCGCCGCTTCGTCATGCGCCAGGGGCTCGACCCGTCCGGAGCGGCGGTCCGCCGGTAGGCTTGCGCCTCACGCGCGCGGGAACAGGTCGTGCGGCATGTACCCCTCCCGGATCAGCCACAGGAAAGCTGTCAGCGTCACCATCGAGACGATCGTTCCGACCAGGATCGAGGCCGAGGCGCGCTCGATCCCGACGCCGTATTGCGTCGAGATCACGAAGATGTTGAGCGCCGGCGGCAGCGCCGCCATGATCATCGCCGCATAGACCCAGGCCGGCTGGAAATCGCCGACGAGCGACAGCAGGACCAGGATCAGCAGCGGGTGCACGACGAGCTTGATGCCGACCAGCGCCGGAACCTCGGGCGGCATCCGCTCCATGGGGCGAAGCGCCACCGTCACGCCGAGGAGGAACAGCGCGCAGGGAGCAGCCGCGTTCGACAGCCACAACGTCATCTTGTCGAATGCCGAGGGCAGCTGCAGCTGGAAGAAGGCGAAGGTCACGCCGATGATCGTCGCCACGTTGAACGGGTGCGTCGCAACCTTCCACGCTACATCCTTCGCGGTGTCGAGAACTGAGCGCTGCTCGACGCCCGCCAACGCCATCAGGAACGGGATCAGCGAGAACAGCAGGAGGTTGTCGAACACGAAGATCAGCACGACCGGTGCGCTCGCGGCCGGCCCAAGCGCGGCGAGCACCAGCGGCGGGCCCATGTAGCCGATGTTGGAGTAGGCGCCGGCCACGCCCTGCATCACCGACTGCGGCAGGTTGCCCCTGGTGAACCAGAGCCCGACCACGAAGGACAACGCGAACACGCAGTAGGTCGACAGCGTCGCGCCCAGGATGAACGGCCAGTTCGCCAGATCGCTGAGCGGCTTGTCGGCGATCAGCCGGAAGAACAGGCAAGGCAGCGCCACGTAGATCAGGAAGAACTGCATCCAGGCAAGCCCCGCCTGCGGCAACCGGATGCGACGTCCGCAGAAGTAGCCGAGCCCGATCACGCCGAAGAACGGCAGCACGAGATCGATCAGCGACAGGATGCTGGCCATCGGAGGGCAGGAGTGCCTTGGAACAAACGGGAGCGGCGTTCCGGCTCGCCTATCGGCTGACGGCTGCGCTGGCAATCGCGCCGCGCGCCGCATGGCAATGCGGATCACGCGGCCCTCGCCTCTTGCGCCGGGGCGCGCCGTGGCCGAAAACCGGGGCCTCCCGCGTCTCCCGCCCCGCGCACGCCATGACGTTACCCATCCTGCCGCTCGATCCGCCAACCGCCGACGCGCTCTTGCGTGTAACCACGGCGACGCTGACCACGATCTTGCTGAAGAAAGGCCTGCGCAATGTCTGGATGCGCGGCGCGCGGCCCCTCGACGGCGGCGACAGGCGCATCGTCGGCCGGGCCTTCACGCTGCGCTTCGTGCCGGCGCGCGAGGATCTGGCGACGCCGGAATCCTGGTCCGCTCCGATCTCGACCCGCGCCGCCATCGAGGCCATGGCGCCGGGCGTGATCGCGGTCTGCGACGCCATGGGCGTGACCGACGCCGGCATCTTCGGCGACATCCTGTGCGCGCGCATGGCCAAACGCGCGGTCGCAGGCCTCGTCACCGACGGCGTCGTGCGCGATCTGGCGGGCGTGCGCGCCACGGGCCTGCCGGTGTGGTGCCAGGGCGCGGCCGCCCCGGCATCGGTTGCGCGGCTGACCTTCGTCAACTGGCAGGAGCCCATCGGCTGCGGCGGCGTAGCTGTATTCCCCAACGACGTGATCGTCGCCGACGCCGATGGCGCCGTCGTGATCCCGCAGGCCCTGCTCGACGCCGTGGTGACGCTGGCGACGGAACAGGAGCGCATGGAGGCCTGGATCATGGAAGAGGTGGCGAAAGGCGTGCCGCTGCCCGGGCTCTATCCGATGAATGCCGAGACGAAGGCCCGCTACGAAGCCGCAACACGCAACGTGACCCCTGGAGACAAGCCGCGATGATCCCGAGCAGCCAGAGCTATGTGATCCCCCCGCCGGTGCTGCCCATCGTGCCCGTTGCCGATGGCGGACTGTTTCCGGTCCGCCGCATCTACTGCATCGGGCGCAACTACGGCGAGCACGTGCGCGAGATGGGCGGCGACCCGACGAAGGACGAGCCGGTCATCTTCGACAAGCCGGCCGACAGCGTCGTCATCAAGGGCGCCGACACGCCCTATCCGCCGATGAGCCGCGATCTCCACCACGAGATCGAACTGGTGGTGGCCATCGGCGTCGGCGGGGCAAACATCACGGCCGACACGGCGCTTGCCCACGTTTACGGCTATGCGGCAGGTATCGACATGACGGCCCGCGACCTCCAGGCCATCGCCAAGAGGGAAGGCCGGCCCTGGGACATGGCCAAGGGCTTCGACCACTCGGCCGTGATCGGCGAGATCGCGCCGGCAAGCCGCATCGGCCATCCGGCAAGCGGGGCGATCAGCCTGAGCGTCAACGGTGCGATCCGGCAGAAGGGCGATCTGTCGCAGATGATCTGGAGCGTGCCGGCGATCATCGCCACCCTGTCGCGATACATCGCGCTGAAACCCGGCGACCTGATCATGACCGGCACGCCGGACGGCGTTGGCGCCATCCAGCACGGCGACGTGCTCATTGGCGATATTGCGGGCGTCGGCACGGTCGCGACCCGCATCGTCTAGCGCGACGCGAACCCGGAAGGCGAGCCGTCTCCGGCTTACGCCCGCCCGGTCTGCCAGGCCAGCGCCGCGCGCGCATCGTGGCGCGCCAGCCGCGCCAGCAGATACTCCACCTCCGCCCGGGCGGTGGCAGTCAGGGCGGCGGCCGGTCTGCGCTGTGCGTCCGACGCCATCAGGCCCCTTCGCATCAGCACGTACTTGCGCACCGCCAGGCCGACGCCCGGTTGCTGCTCGTAGCGCAGCAGCGGCAGATGCGCATCGAACAGATCATGCGCCGCGTCGCGCTCGCCGGCCTTGCTCAGCCGCACCACGTCGATCAGCATCTCGGGGAAGGCGTAGCCGGTGTTGGAGCCGTCGGCGCCGCGTTCGAGCTCGAAATCGAGGAACAATCCGCCATTGGCGACAAGGATGGCGATGCGGCGCATGGCGCCCTCGCCTTCGAGCTTTCTCAACGCGGTGATCTTTTCCAGCCCCGGCCAATCCTCGGCCTTGAGCATCACGCAGGACGGGTTGTCCGCAACGATGCGGCGGATCACGCCGACGCTCATCTGCACGGAGGTGACCAGCGGATAATCCTGGACCACGAAGGGAACGTGCGGCCCCAGCGCTTCCGCAGCATGCGCATAGTAGCCGACGATCTGGTCGTCCGTGCGCGCGGTGTGAGGCGGCGCGATCATCACGCCAGCCGCGCCGGCCGCCATCGCCTCATGGGCCAGTGCGCGCATGGCCGCGAAGCCCGGAGCCGATACGCCGACCACAACCGGCAAGCCCGCCATCTCGGCCACGGCCAGCCGCACGATGGCGAGCGATTCCCCCGGCTCCAGCTTCGGCGCCTCACCCATGATGCCGAGGACCGTCAGCCCATGCGCGCCGATCGCCCGGTAGTGCGCAAAGAGGCGCTGAGCGCTCGACAGGTCGAGCTGGCCATCGGGATGGAAAGGGGTCGGCGCAATGGGATAGACACCTGCCGCCCCCGCGAGTGACGCGGCGCTGCCCATGCTCGCGATGCTCATGCGGCTGCCGCAATGACCCGATTGCGGCCCTCGTTCTTGGCCCGATAGACGGCCTCGTCCGCACGCTTCACCAGTTGCGCCGGCGACTGGTCGCCTGCGCGGCGGCTGGCGACACCGATCGAGACCGTGACATCGAGCGAGCGCTGGCCGCCATGGATCGGGAACGGCGTGGCGTGGACGCTGGCACGAATGCGCTCCGCGACCGCCGCGGCTGCGGCGAGCCCGGTTTCGGGCAGCACCACGACGATCTCCTCGCCGCCCATGCGCGCCACGACATCCACCAGGCGCGTCGCATCCTTCACGCGCCGGGCGAATTCGCGCAGCACCTCGTCGCCTGCGTCATGGCCATGGGTGTCGTTCACCGACTTGAAGCGGTCGATATCGAGCATCAGGACCGAAAGCTCGCGGGCACGCTTGACCGACTCGTCGAACAGGCCTCCCAGATGCGTTTCGAGATATCGCCGATTGTGCAGGCCCGTAAGCTGATCGCGCACCGCCATTTCGATCGAGGTCTGCACGCCGTCGCGCAACCGGTCGGCATAGCGCTTGCGCTTGGCCTGCGTCCTGACCCGCGCCAGAAGCTCGTTGCGGTCCACTGGCCTGAGCAGGAAATCGTGCACGCCGAGTTCGAGCCCGCGCAGGATGCGCGTACGATCCTCCGCCTCGCCTATCATCAGGACGGCAGTGTTGCGGGTGCGCTCCAGCGAACGCAGCTGCGTGCACAGGCGAAGCCCGTCGAAGCCCTGGAAGTCCAGCGAGACGATGATGATCTCGTAGGCGCCATCGGCCGCACGGATCAGCGCCCTGTGCGGATCGGGCTCGACCTCGACCGTGTGGGCCCGCTCCAGCGCCGACCTGATGCGCTCGGCGGAACTGGGCCGGTCGTCGCACACGAGGATGCGGGCGCCCTCGCCGCTGTCGTTGACGGCGGCCGCAAGCGGATCGGCGATACCAAGATCGCGCGAGGCGAGCGCGCGCGTGCGCAGTTCGTCGGTCATCGCCTTCAGGCGAGCGAGGCTGCGCACGCGGGCGAACAACGCGGTATCGTCGAGCGGCTTTGTCAGGAAGTCGTCGGCGCCCGCGTCCAGCCCCTTCAGCCGGTCGCTCGGCTGGTCCAGCGCGGTCACCATCACCACGGGAATATGCGCCGTGGCACTGGAGCTCTTCAGCCGCCGACAAACCTCGAACCCATCCATGCCAGGCATCATCACGTCGAGCAGCACGATATCGACGCCGCCTGCGGCGCAGATGCGCAGCGCATCCGGCCCGTTGGAGGCGCTCACGACATCGAAATATTCCGCGCAGAGCTTCGCCTCGAGCAGCTTCACATTGGGCAGGATGTCGTCGACAACCAGAACGCGCGCACTCATCGGACCACCTCGCCCATCACGCCGCCCCGTCCGGCGCAGGGCCGATATAGGCGCGAACAGTTTCCAGAAACTTCGCCACCGAGATCGGCTTCGAGAGATAGGCCTCGCAGCCTCCCTTCAGCATCCGCTCCTCGTCACCCTTCATGGCGAAGGCAGTGACGGCGATCACGGGAATGTGCGCGATCGTCTCGTCCTCCTTGATCCAGCGGGTAACGTCGAGACCGGACACCTCCGGCAACTGGATGTCCATCAGGATCAGGTCCGGCCGATGCTGACGGGTCAGCTCCAGGGCCTCGATGCCGTCCGACGTCTTCAGGGTCGCGTAGCCATGGGCCTCCAACAGGTCGTTGAAGAGCTTCATGTTCAGCGCGTTATCCTCGACGATGAGAACGGTCTTGGCCATGCTGTCCACTGTCCCGAGCCTGACGCTCGCGCCCGCGCCGCACATCCGCCGCCCTTGCCGGCGGACTTCATGACGGGTAGGTCTGAAATCCTTACGCGATCAGCCCTTTAAGAAACGCAAATTTGATCGAAGACTCGCAGGTTTTCCGGACGCCCGCGCGGAGCTTCCGATGAAACGCCAGATGACCCGTGCCGATGCCGACGATATCGCGATTCGGGCGCTTGGCTTCCTGGTCTCCGACCCGGAGCGGCTCGGCGCATTTCTTGCGAGCACGGGGCTCGGTCCTGAAAACCTGCGCGCTGCCGCGCGCGAGCCGGCCTTTCTCGCCAGCGTGATGGCTCATGTGGCGGCGGACGAGAGCCTGCTGCTCGCCCTGGCCTGCTCGATGTCGCTGCCGCCCGACGTGGTTGCCGAAGCCAATCGTTTCCTGAACCCGCCCTCGGTCGATCCGTGACCGGGCGGGAGCGGCGGGATCCGGCGCGATGACCAGGGCCGGCGCGTTGTGTCGCGATTGCTTCACCGTCCAGTCGCGGGCGGACGCCCTGCGCTGCGAGGCGTGCGGCAGCCCGCGCCTTCTCGCCCATCCGGAGCGCGACGCGCTCGCCATCGCGCATGTCGACTGCGATGCGTTCTACGCCACCATCGAGAAGCGCGATGCGCCCGAACTCGCCGACAAGCCCGTGATCGTCGGCGGCGGCCGGCGCGGCGTGGTCGCCACCGCGTGCTATGTCGCCCGCACCCGCGGCGTGCGCTCGGCCATGCCGATGTTCAAGGCGCTGGCAGCCTGTCCCGATGCGGTCGTGATCCGCCCCGACATGGCGAAATATGCCCGCGTCGGCCGCGAGGTCCGCCAGTTGATGCTGGAGCTGACGCCGCTGGTCGAGCCCATCTCCATCGACGAGGCGTTCCTCGACCTGTCGGGAACGGCGGCGCTGCACCGCGCCTCGCCGGCCCTCGTGCTGGCCCGCTTCGCCGCCCGGGTCGAGCGGGAGATCGGCATCACCGTGTCGGTCGGGCTGTCCTACGCCAAGTTCCTGGCCAAGATCGCCTCCGATCTCGACAA
>CAZDUL010000112.1:0-7414 GCA_964508635.1 uncultured Allobosea sp.
GCGCCACATCGAGCCCGAGCGCTTTGACCAGCGCGCCGACGGCGGCCGCCATGCCGGGCAGCGACAGAGCCTCGAAGCGCGCCCCTTCGGTGAAGCCATGACCGGGCAGGTCGATGGCGACGACCATGAAATCGTGCGCCAGGAGCGGGGCGAGGTCACGCCAGGAATGGGTGGAGGCCCCCGTGCCGTGCAGCAGCAGCGCAACGGGCCCCTCGCCCATCATCTGCACATGGAAGCGGATGCCGCCAGCCTCGACGAACCGGCTGTGGGATCGGTTCGGCCAGTCGCGGCCGTCCGTCCCGAAATCGAGACGATCGGGCTCCAGCCGAGGCGAGGCATCGCGCGCTGTCATGCGGCACCGGCCACGCTTGCAGTTGCCCGCACCGCGGCCGACAAGGCGCGCGCGTCGGCGCGCGGCAACGGCAGGTAGAGCGCGCCCATGGCGGCCGCGATGGCGCCAGCGCGCGGCTCGGGCCGCATCGAGGCATCCACCAGCAGGGCCTTGAGGTGCCGTGCGCGCAGCGCCCTGGCGGCCTGCCCGGCCTCGGCCTGAGCCTGTTCGCGCCCGCCAAGTCCGGCGCGGGTGACGTTGGCGCGCCCGTCCGTGATGACGACCAGCGTCGGCGTGCGGCCCTTGCGGCGCACCTCGTCGGCAAGCTGGCCCGCGCAGATCAGCCCTGCCGCCAGCGGCGTGCCGCCGCCGCCGGGCAGGGCCGCGAGACCGCGCTTGGCCCGATGCAGCGACCGCGTCGGCGGCAGCACGATCTCGGCACCCGCGCCCCGGAACGCGATCAGCGCCACCTCGTCACGGCGCACATAACACTCGCCCAGCAGGAGCTCGACCGCGCCCTTGGCCTCCGCCAGCCGCTCGTTGGCGGCCGAGCCGGAGGCGTCGACCACGAAGATGGTGGTGGTTGGCCGGCGCTCGCGATAACGCCGAATTCGGAAATCCTCCTTGCGAACCGCCAGAACCGGCCCTTCGGATGCGGCGCCGGCCGCCCTTCGGCGCAAGCCCTGCTTCGGCGCGGCGGCGCGGAGGGTCTGCAACAGGTCGAGCCTGACACCGCCGCGCAGGTCTCCGCGTCGCGAAGGCAGCGGCCGCCCGCGCAGCGACGAGCTCGACGTCTCGCCCGACTTGCCCTGCCGACGGCTGCGATCCCGCCGCGCGCCTCCAGCCAGTTCGGCGAGGAGCCCTGCCGGCAGCCTTGCCAGCGTCGCCTCGAGCACGCGGTCCTGCATGGCACGGATCTGGTCCGGATAGGGTGTGCCGGAGGCGTCGGGGGGGCTGGCCTCATGGTGCGGTGGTTCGGAAGGATGATCGGCCTCAGCCTGCTCCACCGCCTCGATCGCTTCGTCCTGCGGCGACGGCAGACGTGTGGCACGCGGCGCCAGCACGAGCCGGGCCGCCAGCGCCGCATCCTCATCCCGGAGCGTGTCGCTGCCCGCGATTGCCGCCGCGACCCTTGCGACCCTCAGCGCGGCCAGCGGGGCGCGCAAGCCTGCGACGCCGAGCGCCCCGGCCACGCCGACGAGGGCCGCAATCACCGGCTCCGGCACACACACGCGATCGACGCGCTCGCGCGCAGCCGCAGCCGCAGATGGCGACAGCGGCGGTTCGCCGGCGATGGCATCGAGGTCGCGATGGCTGAATGGCGACAGATCGATGACAAGACCAAGCCTCTGCGTCAGGACGCCCGGCGGCGGATCCTCGCCAGCGACGCTCTCATCCAGCGCAACGACACCGAAATGCGCCTCGCTGCGCACGCTCAGCCCGTCGCGCTCCGCGCTCACCTCGCCCCGGTCCATGGCCGCGGCGATGGCTCCGGCGACACCGGGCGCAATTCGCTCCGCCATCGCCACGATGAGCGCCCCGCCATGGCAGCGTGCCAGCAACCCGCGCGACGCGACCGGACGGCCGGCCGCCAGCGTTGCCGACAGGTCAAGACCGCCGACAAGCTGGCCGATATCGACATCCGCCGGCACACGGCCGAGCGGAGCCACCTCTCGCCCCGCGCCGAGGGCGCGCGCATGGGCTTCGAGCCAGGCGGCGCGAACCGGGCCGGGCGGTCCCTTCAGCCAGACGCCCCCCGTCTGCACCGGCGCAAGGCCCGCGATGCGGGCCGCCACGAACGCCTCCGACAGTGCCGCTGCCCGCACCAGGGGGTCGCCCGCAGCCTGCGGCGCGCGATCCCGCTCATGCACTGGCAGCCGCGCCGACATCAGACGCAGACCTCCGCCAGAGCCCGCTCGACGCGGACCGCAGAGCCCACCTCGTCCAGCGGGTTGCGCCGAAGCCGGTGCGTCAGCGCGGCGGACGCGATGGCCTTCACATGCGCCATGGTAGCCTGCGGCTTGCGCTCGAGCGCTGCCAGCGCGCGGGCCGCGCGCAACAGCGTGAGCTCCCCGCGCAGGCCGTCAGTGCCGAGCGACACGCACAGCTCCGCCACCTGCCGGCGCGTCCCGTCGGCGACCTCGATCGTGGGCAACAGCTTCCTTGCGGCCGCGATGCGCCTGCCGAGCCGGGCCTCATCCGCCGCGAAACCGGCCACGAAGGCCTCCGGATCGCGATCGTAGAAGTCGCGTCGCTTGACCGCCTCGACCCGCGCCGCGATGTCCGTCGGTGTGCGCACCTCGACAGAAAGCCCGAAACGGTCGAGCAGCTGCGGGCGCAGCTCGCCTTCCTCCGGGTTCCCGGAGCCGATCAGCACGAAGCGCGCCGGGTGGCGGATGCTCAATCCCTCCCGCTCGACGACATTCTGACCGGAGGCCGCCACGTCGAGCAGCAGGTCAACCAGATGGTCCTCCAGCAGGTTGACCTCGTCGATGTAGAGGAAACCGCGATGCGCGCGCGCCAGCAGCCCCGGCTCGAACGCCTTCACCCCTTCGGCCAGCGCCTTCTCGATGTCGAGCGCGCCGACCACGCGGTCCTCCGTCGCGCCCAGCGGCAGATCGACCACCGGCACCGGTGCCGAAATCGCCTTGCGTCCGTGGCCTTTCGCGGCGAGCGGTCCGCAATGCGGGCAGCCCGCAGGGTCGCGCGCGGGATCGCAGTTGTAGGGGCAGCCTGCCACGGCCTTCATCGGCGGCAACAGCTTCGCCAGCGCGCGCACGGCGGTGGATTTGCCGGTGCCGCGATCGCCGAAGATCAGCACGCCCCCGATGGTGGGATCGACGCAGGCCACCAGGAGGGCCCGCTTCATCTCCTCCTGACCGACGATGGCGGTGAACGGAAACGGCGTCGCCATGGCTGGCTCCTGTCGCAGGGTGGGAAGGCGGACGGCTGGCACGCCGGCAAGGTCACACGCGCGCCAGCCCGAGCAGATGGCCAAGATCCTTGAAGAAGATGCGGGCATGAGCGAGCGGGTCGCGCCGCACCAGCTCCTTGTTCATGTAGGCTTCCCAGGTCAGGCGCTGGACGTCCTTGTCCCGGCAGATCGAGACGAAACGCTCGCGCAACCTGTCATTGCGATACCAGAACCATTGCATGACCCCGAGAATCCAGAACACGCGCCCATGCGCCTCCATGAAGCGCTGGCGAGCGCGCTTCAGCGCCGCCGGCTGGCCGCTGCGAAGCGCCTCGTGCACGGCCTGCGCCGCGAAGCGAGCGCTCGCCATGGCATAGAAGATGCCTTCCCCCGATGCCGGTGCGACACAGCCCGCCGCATCGCCGACGACGATGACATCGCGGCCATTGTCCCATTGCCTGAGAGGCTTGAGCGGGATCGGAGCGCCTTCCTTGCGGATGGTTGCGGCATCCTCCAGCCCGATATGCTCGCGCAGGCTTGCCACCGAGGCCCGCAGGGAGAAGCCCTTGCGGGCGCTGCCCGTGCCGATGCTGGTGGTGTCGCCATGCGGAAACACCCAGGAGTAGAAATCCGGCGAGAAGCGACCGTCATAGACGAC
Organism: uncultured Allobosea sp.; assembly: GCA_964508635.1. Lineage (GTDB taxonomy): Bacteria > Pseudomonadota > Alphaproteobacteria > Rhizobiales > Beijerinckiaceae > Allobosea. The sequence continues at coordinate 3,904 of CAZDUL010000112.1, forward strand.
ATCGCAGCGCTTCGGATCGAACGAGGCCACGCCCGCCTCCGGCGAGCGGATGATCTCGTGATAGGCGAACACGAACGGAACCTTCTCCGCGCCCGGCACGGCAGCCCGCGCCACGCCCGACACCGCGCCATCGGCCCCGATCACCATGCGCGCCCTCACCGAAGCCGCGCCGGCGCCCGTTCCATCGGCGCCCGGCCGGGCAGCAAAGTGCACGCGGGAAACCCCGTCATCGTCGCGGCCGAGCCGCTCGAACTCGCCGCGGCGGCGTTCCGCGCCCGCATCGGCCGCGCGCTCGCGCAGCCACTCGTCGAAGGTCTCGCGGTTGACCATGCCGACATAGCCGTCGCCGGCGATCGGCATGTCGACCTCGCGCCGCGACGGCGCGATCAGCCGCGCCGAGGTCACCTTGGCGCACAAGAGCTCGTCGGGGATGGCGAAATCGCGGATCAGACGCGGCGGGATCGCGCCGCCGCAGGGCTTGATGCGGCCAGCCCTGTCGAGCAGCAGCACGGAATGGCCCATCCCGGCAAGATCGCAGGCTGCGGTCGCTCCGGCCGGTCCGCCGCCGACCACGACCACATCATAGGTGCGTTCGCGCGCACTCATCGGGCAGCCTCCGGTTCGGACAGGGCATGACTGGTCGCAGGACGCAGCGCGACCGCCTGCAAGGCTGCGATGCGCGCCGCCAGCAACGCCGCAGCCAGGAACAGCACGGCTTCCGCGCTGAACACGGTCGCATAGGCCAAGGTGGGCGAGTCGAGCACCAGCCGCGCGACATCGACCGCGCCGGCGCCGATCAGCCCGCCTGCGCCCATGGCTAGCGCCTGCCCGGCGCCCCACAGGCCCATGCGCGTGCCTTCGCGCTCGCTGCGTCCGACGCCCGCCAGCGTCATCATCGAGCCGCTCGCAGCCGAGGCGTAGATGCCGTTGGCGAGACCAAGCGCAAACACGTTCGGCAGGAGCGGCCAGGCCGGACCGACGGATGCCGCCAGCACCAGCGCCAGCAGCGCCGCCGCCGACGCCACGCACCCCGCCACCGTCCAGGCCGGCAGCGAGCCGAGCCGCCCCCGGGCCAGAGGACCGGCGACGATCGCGACCGTGATCATGCCGACAAGCACGCCGCCATGCTGGACCCCGCTCAACCGCGTCGAGGCCCCGGGCGTGTAGCCGAAGACGATGCCGGCGAAGGGCTCGAGGATCAGATCCTGCCCGGAATAGGCCAGCATCGAGACGATGATGAAGATGGCGAACAGCCGCGCCCGCGGTTCCGCCCAGACCTCCGCCAGCGCCGCGCGGAAGGGCTGCTCGGGCCCCTCGGGCTCGATGCGCGCCGTGTTGGCGCTGCCGCCCTCGATGCCGAGCACCGCCAGGACCGACAGCCCGTAGGCGACCGCGCAGAGACACGCCGCCACCGCGACCAGCCGCGCCGGCGAGAACGGATCGAGCAGCGCGCCGATGGTGATCGCGGTCACGATGAAGCCGCCGATCATCATCAGCCAGACGATGGTCGCCGCCGGCGCACGCCGCTCCGGCGCGACCCGCTTCGCAAGCAGCACAAGCAGAGACGTGCCGGCCGCGCCGACGCCCACCCCGATCAGCGTGAACGCGACGAGCGCCAGCCCGATGCCGGCGGCGACGCTGAAGCCCATCAGAGCCGTCGCCACCGCGGCCAGGAAGCCGCCGAGCGCCAGCAGCGCCATCCCGCCCACGATCCACGGCGTCGCCCGCTGCCCGCGATCCGCGCCATAACCCCAGCGGGGGCGGAACACCTGCAGCGCATAATGCCAGCCGACCAGGAGACCGGGCAGCGCAGCCGGCAGCGACCACTCGACCACCATCACGCGATTGAGCGTCGAGGTGGTCAGCACGACAATGGCGCCCAGCGCCATCTGCACCATCCCCAGCCGCACGATGCCGGTCCAGCCGAGCGGCTGACGGGATGGTCCTGCAGGAAGCCGTGTCGGCGACATGGCGACTTTTCCTCCATCTAGGGCCTGAGCGCGAAGGCGGTGACGAGCATGCCGAGCACGGAGAGCGTCGTACCGGTGGCATTGTACCAGGCTGCTTCCTTGCGCGGATCGCGCAGCAGACGCGGCATCAGTGCGAGCTGAGCCAGCACCAGAGCGGCGATGGCGGTCGCGTGCAGCGGCCGGTTCATCAGGCTGAGCAGCAGCATCACCGCGAGCTGCGGAACGAGCATCACCGCGCAGGCGAGCATCGCCGCCGGCGCCACGCCGAGCTGGACCGGCAGGGAGGCTACGCCCATCTGACGGTCGCCCTCGACCGACTTGAAATCGTTGAGCGTCATGATGCCGTGGGCGCCGACGCTGTAGAGCGCCGCAGACAGGATGATCGGCCACTCCGGCAGCGCCGCTGCCATCACGGCCGCGCCCGTGAACCACGGCAGCCCCTCATAGGAAAAGGCCACCGCCGCGTTGCCCCACCAGCCGTTGCGCTTCAGCCGGAGAGGCGGCGCGCTGTAGGCCCAGGCGAGCGCGGTGCCGAGCATCGCAGCGCCGAGCACCCAGGAACCGAGCACCGCTGCCACCAGCAGCGACAGCACCGTCCATGCGATGGCGATGTGGAGACCCCAGCGTCCGGGAATGCGCCCGGAGGGTATCGGCCGTTCCGGCTCGTTGATGGCGTCGACCTCGCGGTCATACCAGTCGTTGACCGCCTGGCTCATGGCGCACAGCAGCGGCCCCGCCAGCAGCACGCCCAGCAGGATCGAAGGCCAGCGCTCGCCGGTCGGAAGCCCGCACGCCACGACGCCGCAGGCGAAGGCCCACATCGGCGCGAACCACGTGATCGGCTTCATCAGCTCCAGCACCGCCATCGGCTGCGGCAGGGCGCCGGCGGCTGTTGCGGAGCGGGCTTTAACCGGCTCGGACGAGGCGTGTGGACGGGCCATGACCGAACGCTATTGTCGTCATTTCTTGTCGTCAATTCATCTTGACACATGACGTCGGTTTAGCAACCCCGGACCGCTTGCGGCAGGTCAAGGCAGGCGCCGGGTGCGCGCTTCCATCGATCAAGGCGGGTGTCGGCAGACGACAATCGGTATCGCAGGCGGTCCTTGCGATCGCCTCGACGTCCGTGAGGCAGCTCAAGGCCATCTTCGCCGCGCACGCCATGTTGCCGCAGATCGGCGGGTCGAAGCCCGCCGATGACGCGCGCGTCACGATGACGCGTCAGCCGTCATCGGAGCCTGACAGATCTCCGATTCCGAAGCGGTGCATCTTGGCATAGAGACCCTGCCGGCTGAGGCCGAGCATGTCGGCGGCGGAGGCGCGGTTGTTGCCCGTCAGCTCGAGCGCCGCCTCGATGCAGAGCTTCTCGATGATGTCGGTGGTCTCGCGCACCAGCTCCTTCAGCGGCACGCGGCCGACCAGCTGCTTGAACTGTTCGGCGGAGCGCGGCACCGCAGAGCCGCCGCCAGCGTCCGCGGCCGGTCGCAACAGCGGCGGGATGAGGAACGCCAGCCGACCGACATTGTCGCGGGAAGAGCCGG
>CAZDUL010000113.1:0-5630 GCA_964508635.1 uncultured Allobosea sp.
CGACCGGCGCATGGTCTCACCGACCGCATCGCCACCCCGGTCGGCCTCGACGCGCGCTTCGACACCGGGCGCTGCCGAAACGCGCCGCGGGTGCTGGCGGGGACGGCCGAAGCCGAACCGGCGAAGGACGAGGAAAACGACGGGGCCGATACCGGGGCTGCGGACGAGGTCCTCGACGTCGAGGATGCCGGGGAGGAGCAGGCCGCCGCGTCCGACGCGCCGCAACCGCCAGGCGGAACGCCGCCCGATCCGTCCGCGATCCGCGCCGAGGCCATCGCCCATGCCCGCGCCGTGATCGACCTCTGCCGCCTTGCGGGCCGGCCGCAGCTGGCGGGCGGCTTCCTCGAACGCGATGCGGGCCTCGACGAGGTGCGCGCATCGCTCCTCGCCGCGAAGGCCGAGGCCGAGCCCGAGATCGCACCGCACCACCCGCAGCCCGGCCGGAGCGCGGGCGCGCGTCCCTGGGGCGACGTGATCGCCCGCACCTTCAAGCCGAAAGGATGATCCGATGACCACGCTGACCGAAGGCCCGCATGCGGGCGGCTTCCTCGTCTGGGAAGTCGCGCGCGACTACACCCGCGAGACCGTCACCGTCGCCTCCGGCGCGGGCAGGCTCGACCCCGGCACGGTGCTGGGCAGGATCGCGACGGGCGGCAAGTTCGTCCCGCTCGCCCCCGCCGCCTCGAACGGCAGCCAGAACGCCGCCGGGATCCTCTGGGCCAAGGCCGACGCGACCGACGCCGATGCCGCGGCGGTGGCCGTCCTGCGCGGCCCGGCCCTCGTCAACCGCCACGAACTCGTCTGGCCCGCGGGCGCGACCGAGCCGCAGATCGCCGCCGCCACTGCGGCGCTGGCCGCGCTCGGCATCCTGCTGCGCTGACCCCTCCATCGAAAGGACACCTCCATGGCGACCATGGACATCTTCGAAGGCGATGCCTTCTCGATCGTCGAACTGACCCGCGCGCTGGAGAACATCCCCTACAGGCCCGCGATCCTGTCGGGCTCGGGTCTCTTCGGGACGCGCGGCGTGCGGTCGCGCACCGTCGTGATCGAGAGCCGGGACGGCACGCTCTCGCTGATCCCCTTCTCCGAACGCGGCTCGGCCTACGAGAGCCAGGTGCCGGAGCGCCGCGAGATGCGCGCCTTCGTCGTGCGCCAGTTCAAGAAGCAGGACGTGCTCTGGGCCTCCGAGATCCAGGGCATCCGCGACCACGGGTCGGAGACAGCCGTCCAGCAGGTGCAGACCGAGGTGGCGCGCAAGCTCGCGCGGCTGAGGAACGACGCCGAGGCCACCTTCGAGTTCCACCTCTTCAACGGCATCCAGGGTGTGGTGAAGGATCCGAAGGACGGGGCGACGGTGGTGAACTACTTCGCCGAGTTCGGCATCGCGCCCGCCGCCGAGGTCGACTTCGACCTCGACAACGCGACCCCCGCCTCGGGCGCGCTGCGCAAACGCTGCCAGGCGCTGATCGAGAGCGTCGAGGACAGCCTCGGCGGGCTCGCGGCCGGTCAGGTCCAGCTGCGCGCCGAATGCGGCTCGGCCTTCTTCGCCGATCTCGTGGCCCACAAGGAGGTGCGCGAGACCTACCTCAACACCGCGGCCGCCGCCGACCTGCGCGGGCGCGTGGGCGAGGAGGTCAGCTTCGGCGGCATCACCTTCCGCCGCTACCGGGGCGGCCTCGGCTTCGGCGTGCCGACGGACAAGGCGTACTTCTATCCCGAGGGGGTCGAGGGGCTCTTCGAGATCTGTTTCGCCCCGGCCGACACCTTCGAGACGGTCAACACGCCCGGCCTGCCGCTCTATGCCCGCACGATCCCCGACCGCGACCGCGACGAATGGGTGCGCCTCGAGATCGAGAGCAACCCGCTGCCGATCTGCACCCGCCCGCAGGTGCTGCGCTCGGCGCGGCGGACGTGATGACGGCCTACCGGGCGCGGGGGAGGTCCCAGAGCATGCCGGCAAGGCGTGGGTCCGGGGCGAAGCTGTCCTTCGGGAACTCGATCCCGAGGCGCGGATGCTCGCGCAGCGCCTGCGCGCCGGTGGGGCCGATGCGGATGCGCCAGGTCTGACGCTCGACCGGCTGCAGGGCGGCAAAGGCACGGCAGGTCAGCACGGCAAGGTTCGCACCCCGGGCAGGATCGCGGACAGAGGCGTAGCGGATCACCTCGGCACCGATCGCGCGGGCCTCCTCGGCCAGATCCTGGCAGGGCGCGTAGTCGGTGAGGTGGGTCCAGACAGCATGATCGGCGGCCAGTGCCCCGGCCGTGAGGTCGAGCGCGACGGGCGTTGCGACCTCCGCCGAGAAGGCGGTGTATTCGGCCGCATCGTCAGGAAAGGGCGTCTCCGGGCTCTCGGCGTAGAAGAGGAAGCGATAGAAGACCATTTCGGCCGCCGCCGTCTCGGGTGCCTCGGCCCCGTACCAGACGCCGGGTGTCAGTCCCGCCCGCCGAAACCGCGATCCCGCCGGATAGGGGCGATAGCGGAAGGGCGTGGCCAGCAGGTAATCGAGCGCGCGGCAGTCCTCCGGCAGGGGCGGCTTCGTGGCCTCGAGGATCTCCTCAAGCGCCGCCTGTTCGGCGAGGCTGTCGACCAGCTTCAGGGTCGAGACCCGATGCTGGGCCTCGACGAACCGCCATGCCGGGCCCGCGTAGGGCCGCGCCTCAGATCGGAGCGCGTCTTGCGTCCAGATAGGTCGCGACATCGACGAGCCCCTGCACCTGCGTCATCCGCTCCGCGGGCCGCGCCGCGAGCGCCGTGTTCGGGGCGGCCAGCCACCGCCGCGCCACCGCCTCGTCGCCTCCGGTGATCGCGTCGAGCGAGCGGAAGGTCCGCACAAGAAGGGCCGCAAGCTCGAAGGGCTTCGAGCCCGGCTCAAGCAGGCTTTCGCCACGTTTCCAGCGCGAGACGGTCGCCTCGGAGACGCCGACGATGTCGGCCAGTTGTCGGCCCGAAAGGCCAAGCCGGTCTGCCGCCCGCAGCGCAGCCTTGGTCAGCACGGCACCCGCCTCGGGGTTTCGGGCGATCTGATGGGAAAGGGTCATGACTTTCTCCTGTCTGAGGAAAACATAGTATCACTTCCTTTCTGAGGAAAGAGGAAACATGCCGGACGCCCTCTCTTTCGCACTTGCGGCGCTCTTCGCCGATCCGAACATCGGCCGGGATGCGGTCTACATCGCCGATGGTGGCGCGCCGGTGCTGGTGCGCATCGTCGCCCGGCGTGCCGATGCGTCGACCTCCTTCGGCGACGCCCGGCTCTGGTCCGAGACCACGCGGATCGACCTGCGCGTGGCCGAAGTGCCAGCGCCTCACCCCGGCGATCGCATCGAGATCGATGGCGACGCCTTCCTCATCCAGGGCGAACCGGTCCGCGACCGCGAGCGGCTGGTCTGGACCGTCGATCTGCGCCCGTTGTGACCGCGATGAAGCTCAAGCTCGACATCGATCCCGACATCGTCGCGATGATGGCGGCCGAGGTCGCGGCGGGCGAGCGTGCCGTGTCGGCCGCGATCCGCGAGGCCGGAACCGGGCTGAAGGCGGCATGGCGATTGCAGATCACCGGCGCGGGCCTTGGGCCCCGGCTCGCCCGCACCATCCGGTCGGAGCAGTTCCCCAAGGCCAAACCCAGCCTGAACGCGGCGACCGTGGTCTGGTCCAACGCCCCGGTCATCGTCGGCGCGCATGACACCGGCCCGCTGATCCGCTCGAAGAACGGGTTCTGGCTGGCGATCCCCACGCCCGCCGCAGGCAAGTCACTGCGCGGCGGCCGGATCACCCCCGGCGAATGGGAACGCCGCACAGGCCTGCGTCTGCGCTTCATCTATCGCCGCCGGGGCCCGAGCCTGCTGGTGGCCGAGGGGCGGCTGAACACCAAGGGCCGCGCCGTCGCGTCACGGTCGAAAACCGGCAGGGGCCTCGTGACCGCACCGATCTTCCTGCTGGTGCCGCAGGTCAAGCTGCCGAAGCGGCTGGACCTGGCGCGGGATGCAGAGCGGGCGCACGACGCGGTGCCGGGGCTGATCGTGGCGAACTGGGTGGAGTACAGGTTTGGCTGATCAACGTCAGGGGAGAAGAAGACCTGTGCATCAAAGGAGTGTAGCGGGCGTGGCAGCGCCCGCTACACCCGTTGCTCTAGCTTCCGGGCGCGGCAGCAGACCCTGCAAGGATCCCACCGTCGATCGTCAACTCAGCGCCTGTCATGTATGGGGCCTCGTCAGAGGCAAGAAAGACGGCCAGCGCGGCAATCTCCTCCGGTCTGCCAAATCTTCGAAGTGGCGTATCTGAAACCATCGCAGCCTCGCGTTCGGCACGGTCCGGTCCGTTACCGAGGATTGGCTCCCACATCGGGGTCATGACGGCTGCTGGATGTATCGAGTTGCACCGGATGTTCAGTCCGAGCCCGGCACAGTACAGCGCCACGCTCTTGGTGTGATTGCGGATCGCCGCCTTTGACGATGCATAGGCTGCCGCCATCGGGATCCCGACGAGACCGGAACGAGAAGAGATGTTGATGATCGACCCTGAACCTTTGGCCCGCATGGCGCGAATGCCATAGCGGCACCCCAGAAACGTGCCGTCGAGATTGACGGCATGGACGGCTCTCCAATCGGCCAGCAGGGCATGTTCAGGATCATGTGCCGACGGCACGCCGTCAGATTTCTCTTCAAAGCCGGTGATCCCCGCGTTGTTCACGAGGATGTCCAGTTCCGGGAACAGAGTTGCGGTCCGGTCCCAATCGGCTTCAGACGCCACATCGAGATGAGCGAATGTTCCGCCGATGGCTTTCGCTGCGGCCTTGCCGCCTTCGACATCAATATCTGTCAGGATGACGCGAGCGCCTTCATCGACAAATGCCTTGGCGATGGCGGCACCGATGCCGCGCGCGGCTCCCGTCACAAGAGCGAGCTTTCCAGAAAGTCTGGGCATGGGAAGTCCTAGGAACGTGTGACGATGTTGAGTGGCTGCTTGTGACGACAAGCAAAGAACCACGTTGCGACGAATTTCCGGATTACCGGTCGCGCTTGTCCATCGTCATGCACTCCTTAGTTTCCACAACGGGGTATTCGATTGCAGGACTTCAGTCAACGGTGGGCCCACCGACAACCGACCGTCGGTGCCCTCGTGGCTTCAACCTGGCGTAGGTGTCCGTTCCTCGCGCGGTCTCTGCACGGCTTGGCGAGGCAGTGTGCAGTAGGAGATCGACTTCAGGGGAATGGAGGGACAATGGAGCGACTGGTTCTGCCCCAATTGTCTGGTCATGTTGAACTGGACGGAAAGCGGATCCGGATGATTACGCCCGCGCGGCGGCGCGCCCGTCATCGCGCGCGGCACGACGGCGACGGCGCGGCTCCTCGGTCTCGCCGAGCCCGTCGAGGGCGACCGGTGCCTTGCCGGGAAACTCGACCATCAGCTTGAGCGAGCCGCCCATCGCGCGCACATAGCTCGACAGGGTCGACAGGAGCAGATCGCTCTGGCGCTCGTATTTCGCGACGGTCGCCTGCTGGATGCCGAGGGCTTCGGCCAGCTGCACCTGCGTCAGGTCCTTGGCTTTGCGCAGTTCCTGCAGCGTCAGGTATTCGGTGTGGAGCCGGTCGGCCTCGGCCTCGATGCCCGCGCGCCGGGCCGCATCGAG
>CAZDUL010000114.1:0-17685 GCA_964508635.1 uncultured Allobosea sp.
TGGCTGAACTGCATGCCGAGACCTTGCCCACCATCCTGCCGGTGTCGGATGGCCGCGAGCACATCATCCCCGACTATAACCGCGACCCGCTCGCCATCGAGACCGAGCTGCTGATCGACTGGTATGCGCCCCATGTCGCCGGCGCCACGTTCTCGCCGGCGGCGCGCAGCGCCTTCCACCGCGTATGGGCGGACGCCTTCGAGCTGGTGATTGCCGGTCCGCGAACCTGGGACCTGCGCGCCTACCATGCGCCGAACCTGCTCTGGTTTCCCGACCGCGAGGGGGTGAAGCGGGTCGGGATCATCGACTTTCAGGACGCGGTGATCGGCCATCCCGCCTATGACGTGATGTCGCTGGCGCAGGACGCCCGCATCGATGTCGAGCCCACGCTCGAACTGAAGCTTCTGTCGGCCTATGCGGGCCGTCGCCGGGCTCTCGACGCGCCGTTCGACATGGCCGAGTTCGCCGCCGCCTATGCCATTCTCGGGGCCCAGCGCGCCACGAAGATCCTCGGCATCTTCGCCCGCCTTGACCGTCGCGACGGCAAGCCGGCCTATCTCAGGCACCTGCCGCGCATCCGCGGCTATCTCGCCCGCAATCTCGGCCACCCCGTCCTCTCGGCCGTGCGGGCCTGGTATGCCGAGAACCTGCCCGATCTGGTGCCCGGTTCCGACACGGCCGCATCGGCCGGCTGAAGCCGACAACCGCGCTTGCCTCCCGTCATTGGCAGCTGGCAAGTGCAGCGAGGGCCATGCTAAGCGCTCGCTCCGGCCGGCGGCTCTCAGCTGTTGCCTGCGGGCCGGATCCTGTGGAGCCTTCATCGTCATGTCGCATGGACATCAACTGCGCCCTGCCCGTTCGCGTCGCGGCGGTCCGCTCTCCGGCCGCGTGCGCGCCCCTGGCGACAAGTCCGTTTCGCACCGCGCGATGATCTTCGGCTTGCTCAGCGTTGGAGAAACCCATGTCGCTGGCCTGCTGGAGGGAGAGGACGTCCTGCGCACGGCCGACGCCGTGCGGGCGCTGGGCGCAAGCGTGGTGCGCGAGGGCGAAGGCGTGTGGCGCATCCACGGCGTCGGCGTCGGGGGCCTGAGGCAGCCCGAGCGCGTGCTCGACTTCGGGAATGCCGGCACCGGCTCGCGCCTGATGATGGGCGTCTGCGGCTCCCATCCGATCCGCAGCTCCTTCGACGGTGACGCCTCGCTGCGCAAACGGCCGATGGGCCGAATCCTCGACCCGCTCAGGCTGATGGGCGTGCGCGTGATCGAGAGCGCAGCCGGCGACCGCGTGCCGCTGACGCTGCAGGGCCCTGACGAGATGGCGCCGATCACCTACGAGACGCCGGTCGCGTCGGCTCAGGTGAAATCGGCCGTCCTGCTCGCCGGCCTCAACGCCCCCGGGCGCACAACGGTCATCGAGCGCGAGGCGACCCGCGACCACACCGAGACCATGCTGCGTCATTTCGGCGCCGAGGTTCAGGTCGAGCCCCATGGCGCGCACGGCCGCCGCATCACGTTGACCGGCCAGCCGGAACTCGCCGGCCAGCGCATCATCGTGCCGTCCGATCCGTCATCGGCCGCATTTCCGCTGGTGGCGGCGCTGATTGTGCCGGGGTCCGACGTGATCTTCGAAGGCGTGATGATGAATCCGCTGCGCACCGGGCTCATCACCACGCTGATCGAGATGGGAGCGCGCATCGACATCGAGGATCGCACGCACGAGGGGGGCGAGGACGTGGCGACGTTGCGTGTGCGCCATGGGCCCCTCGCGGGGGTCGACGTGCCGGCGGAGCGTGCGCCCTCGATGATCGACGAATATCCCATCCTCGCCGTCGCGGCCGCCTTCGCCGAGGGCGAAACGCGGATGCGGGGCCTGCACGAGCTGCGTGTCAAGGAATCGGATCGGCTGGCGGCCGTCCAGGCAGGCCTCGTCGCCGCCGGCGTCAGCGCGACCATCGACGGCGACGATCTGGTGGTCGAGGGACGAGGACATGTTCCGGGCGGCGCGATGGTGACGACTCATCTCGACCACCGCATTGCCATGAGCTTTCTCGTCATGGGGCTTGCCAGCGAAGCGCCGATGCAGGTCGACGACCGCGACACCATCGCGACCAGCTTCCCCGGATTTCTGGCGCTGATGAGCCGTCTCGGCGCCACGGTCGAGGCGGTCGATGACCCGGCGGGAGCGATCGGCTGATGCACAAGCCGCTGGTTCTGGCCATCGACGGGCCGGCCGCCTCGGGCAAGGGCACGCTGGCCAGGCGGCTGGCGGCGCACTACCGGCTGCCCCATCTCGACACGGGCCTGCTCTATCGCGCAACCGCCCGCGCCGTTCTCGACGCGGGCGGGACCCTGAGCGATGTCGAGGCCGCCACCCGGGCGGCCGAGCGGCTCGATCCGCTGGCGCTCGACGAAAGCCGGCTGCGGGGCGCCGAAATGGGAGACGCCGCCTCGATCGTCGCCGCGATGCCGAGCGTTCGCGCGGCGCTGACCGATTTCCAGCGCGCCTTCGCCGGTCAGGCGTCCGGCGCCGTGTTGGACGGGCGCGACATCGGCACCTTCATCTGCCCGGATGCCACCGTGAAGCTGTTCGTCACGGCAAGGCCGGAGGTGCGCGCCGCGCGACGGCACCGTGAGCTGAGCGCCACCGGCCACGCGCCTCCTTTCGAGACCGTGCTGGCCGACATCCGGCGCCGCGATGCGCGCGATTCCGGCCGGCCGAATGTTCCCCTGGCGCAGGCGCCCGACGCGCTGCTGATCGACACCTCCGAACTCGACGCCGATGCCGCCTTCGCCATGGCGCTGGCGCTGATCGAGGCCCGTCGCGCGGCCTGACCGACGGCAGGCGTCGTTTGTGCCGCATATCCGCGCTTGCCTTTGGCGCGCATTGGATCATCCTGAATGCAGGGGAAGCTGCCGGCGCCGCCCGCCGTCGGGCAAGCCGATGTCAGGACAGGGCGTGGATCGATGGCGCTGGAGCCTTCGTCGCAAACCTCTCGAACGGATGCGCCCGCGTCGCATTCCCGGCGGTGGTCGCCGGGTCTCGTCGCGGCGGGCCGTTTCGCCATGTGCCTCGCTCTCCTCGTCACCGCCTTTGCGCTGACGCGTTCCCCGCATCCGGCGCAGGCGCAAGGCGTCGAGGAGGTCGATGTGGCGCTGGTGCTGGCGGTCGATATCTCGTTCTCCATGGACCTCGACGAGCTTGGTCTGCAGCGCAGCGGCTATCTCGAGGCCCTGCGATCGCCCGAGGTTCACAAGGCGATCGCCAGCGGAGCGACGGGCCGCATCGCGGTGACCTTCTTCGAATGGGCCGGCGAGGAGATCCAGCACCTTCTGGTGCCATGGCGGGTGATCGACAGCGCCGAAAGCGCGCTCGCCTTCGCCGCCGAGCTCGAGAAGCAGCCGGTGCGGCGCGGGCGGCGCACCTCGATCTCGGGCGCAATCGACTATGGCGTGGCGCAGCTCGAGGCAGCACCCGTGCGGGCCTTGCGGCGTGTCATCGACATCTCGGGCGACGGCCCGAACAATTCGGGGCGCCTGGTGACGCGCGCACGCGACGAGGCTGTCGCCAAGGGCATCGCCATCAACGGTCTGCCGGTGGCGCTGAAGCGGCCAGGCTACCTCGATATCGAGGATCTCGATATCTACTACGAGGACTGCGTGATCGGTGGACGCAATGCCTTCGTGATTCCGGTGCGCGAGAAGGCGCAGTTCGCGCAGGCCATCCGCACGAAGCTGATCATGGAGATCTCCGAAGGGCCGACGGTCCCCACCCCGCATGTCAGCCTCGCGCAGGCGAGGCAACCCCGCGTCTCCTGCGCCGTCGGCGAGCAGATGTGGCGTGACCGCATGGGCAACTGAGCCGTTCAGGTTCCGCGCGGTTTGGCGCGCGTTGTCGGATCGGCCTTGGTCGGATCGTCCGGCCAGAGATGGCGCGGGTAGCGGCCCTTCATCTCGGCGCGCACGGCGGCCCAGGAGCCGCGCCAGAAACCCGGAAGGTCACGCGTGATCTGGATGGGCCGGTGGGCGGGCGACTGCAGCTCCAGCACCAGCGCGACCTTGCCGCCCGCCAGCGTGGGATGCCGCGTCAGCCCGTAGAGCTCCTGCACGCGGATCGAGACCGTCGGCCCGGCCTCCGCCGCGTAGTCCACCGGCACGCGCGAGCCGGTCGGCGCCTCGAAATGGCTTGGCGCCTCCGCCTCGGCGCGGCGCGCCAGCTCCCGGGGCACGACGAGGGCGAGCGCCGCGTCGAGGTCGTCGGCCATGATGTCGGACAGCGCGACATGCCGGGTCAGCACCGGGGCCAGCCAGTTTTCGACTGTCGCCGAAAGGCGGGCATCACTCGCATCAGGCCATGTGTCTGGATCGGCTGCATGGAGAAAGGCAAGGCGCTCGCGCAGCTGCGTCTGCGCCTTCGTCCAGGGCAGCCGGTCGATGCCGATCGCCGCGATCCCCCGCGCCAGCGTCAAGGCCGCCTCGGGCCCCGGCTCCACCGGCAGGTTGCGCTCGCTCAACGTGATCGCGCCGAGCTTGCGCGCGACGCGGCGACGCACCGCGGCGGCCTGCGGATCGAAGCGGGTTTCGTCTGCCTCGCTGAGCAGCCCGGTCGGTAGATCGGGGGCCAGCGCCTCGATCTCGCTCGCTGACAGGCCTGCGCCGGCCAGGATGCGGGCAGAGGCCGCTTGCCCGGTCAGCTCGGCGACCACGATCCATGGCTCTTTCGCCAGCGCCTCGTGCGGTTCGAGCACGCCGGCACGGCCATTGGCGAGGAGATAGTGTCCGGCGCGCCCGCGTGCCCTGGCGATGCGGTCGGGATAGGCGAGCGCCAGCAGGCCACCGGTGGAAAGCGGAGCAGCAGAGGGGGCACTCGCTGCGCTTTCGGCCTGTTTCGCCCAGCTGGCGGCGAGGCGGCGCATGTCCTCGCTGCGGCGTGCGCCATCGCGGGCAAACCGGGCGATCCGCGCATCGAGATCGGCCCCCTCGCCGCCCAGCCCGCGCTCGACCAGAAGGGCTGCGAGTCGGGCTGCGTCCTGCGCCTGTCCGCGCTCCGCTGCGCTCACCACCATGCGCGCAAGGCGCGGGGGCAGAGGCAGATTGCTGAGCCGCCGGCCAAGCGGGGTCAATCGACCATCCCCGTCGATCGCGCCGATGTTCGTCAGTAGCGCGCGCGCCTCCTTCAGGGCGGGTTGGGGCGGCGCGTCGAGGAAGGCAAGGCGCGTCGGGTCGGTTTCGCCCCAGGCGGCGCAGTCCAGCAGGAGCGGCGCCAGATCGGCGGTGAGGATTTCCGGCTGCGCGAAGGGCTCGAGTGCACCGTTGGCGGCCTCCTCCCAGAGGCGGTAGCACACGCCAGGTTCCGTGCGCCCGGCACGGCCACGGCGCTGATCGACCTGCGCGCGGGCGGCGCGGACCGTCACCAGCCGCGTCACGCCGACATCCGCCTCGTAGCGCGGCGTGCGCGCCAGGCCCGAATCGACCACAACCCGCACCCCCTCGATGGTCAGCGAGGTCTCGGCGATCGCGGTGGCCAGCACCACCTTGCGAGAGCCCGGCGGGGCCGGCTTCACCGCCTTGTCCTGCGCCGCGAGCTCCATGGCCCCGTAAAGCGGGGCGATCATCACGGATGGATCACGCACGCGCCCGGTCAGCCGTTCCGCCGTGCGCAGGATTTCCGCCTGTCCCGGCAGGAAGGCCAGGATCGAGCCGGTCTCCTCGGCGAGCGCGCGAGCGATCGCCTCGGCCATCTGGTCCTCGATGCGGGCGGAGGGGTCGCGCCCGAGATAGCGGGTCTCGACCGAAAAGGCGCGACCCTCGCTCACGATCACGGGCGCCTCGCCGCCATCGCCGACAAGGCGCGCCACCCGCGCCCCGTCCAGCGTGGCGGACATCACCAGGATCCGCAGATCGGGCCTGAGCGCGCCCTGTGCATCGAGGGCGAGCGCCAATCCGAGATCGGCATCGAGCGAGCGCTCATGGAACTCGTCGAAGATCACGCCGGCGATGCCCTCCAGCGCCGGATCGGACAGGATCATGCGGGCGAACACGCCTTCGGTGACGACCTCGATGCGGGTGCGGGCGCTGACTTGCGAGCCCAGCCTGACGCGCAGGCCCACTGTGTCGCCGACGCGCTCCCCGAGCGTCGCCGCCATGCGCGCCGCTGCGCCCCGGGCAGCCAGCCGTCGCGGCTCCAGCATGACGAGCTTGCCGGACCGCACCCACGGCTCGTCCAGAAGCGCCAGCGGCACGCGCGTGGTCTTGCCCGCCCCGGGAGGCGCCACCAGCACGGCATTGGGGCGCGCGGATATGCGGCGCAGGGACTCAGCCAGCGCCGGAAGGGCGTCGTCGATGGGCAGGGCGGTGTCGAAGGCGCGCATGATCCGATCAGGCTGATGGCCCATGACGGGCTCCCGGCGCAAGGATGCATGCGCCGCCGGGATCGATGGCTCAGGCGGCCAGCGGCAGCGCGATCTCGAACGGCATCTGCGCGACGCGCCGGTCCTTCACGATCACCGCCATGTTCGGCGGCACCGCTCGCCAGCAATGACGGCGCTCGTCGAGCGGTTCGGAGGCCACCACCACGTGATCGTCCTGTTCGCAGACATAGAGCGTCGGAGGCCTGGCGTCCGACGACCAGCGAAAGGCATGGATGCACTCGCCATCGGCGAGCGCGGCGGCGAAGCGCAGCGGCTCGGTGATACCCGCCTCGCGCATCAGCGCCACGGCGTCGGCGAGCGTCGCCGCAACCGCCTGAAGCGGGCCCTCGCCCCGTTCCAGTCGCGCCAGCGCGGCGAGAAACAGCGCCTCCGAATCGGTCGAGCCGAGACGCTGATCATAGAGGCTGTCGGGAATCAGGCCCTCCAGCCGGCGCTTGATGAGGCCATAGCCGCCGATCTGGCCGTTGTGCATGAACATCCATCGGCCGTGGGCGAAGGGATGGCAGTTGGCGCGGGTCGAGGCCGTGCCCGTCGCAGCGCGGACATGGGCGAAGAACAGGCTCGACCGCACCTGGCGGGCAATCGACAGGAGGTTCTCATCCGACCAGGCGGGCCTGATCTCGCGATAGAGGCCCGGCTCGGTGCGCTGGCCATACCATCCCAGCCCGAAGCCGTCGCCGTTGGTGCCGGTCTTGGCCTCCGTGGCGTGGAGCGACTGGTGAATCAGCGAATGGCAGGGTGCGCAGACCAGTTCTTCCAGGAACACCGGCGCGCCCTGATAGGCGAGAAATCGGCACATGACGACGAAGCAACGCTCCCCAGCCGCAACGACGTCTATCGTGCCGCCAGAGCGATGAATAGCCGGTGAAGCGTGCGCAGCGTCACCTGCCGATCGGCAGAGGCCTCACCCGTCGCAGGCGAAGTCCAGCTTCACGGCCTTGCGCGAACGGCCGACGCGAACCTCGATCTCCAGCGGGGCACAGGTCGCATTCTCCAGCAGGAAAACCTTGTGGCTGCGCCCGTCCGGGCCGAACAGGAAGCCGCCATAGGCGCGCTTCAGCAGCACGCGCGGGCCTGTCCTGGCTGTCTGCGTCACCGTCACGGCGGCGAGATCGCGGGCGATCTTGTCTGAGGCGCGGCTGTTCTTCGCGCCGGTAAAGGCGAGCGTGACAAGCAACGCATCTGCCGGTTCGACGCCCTCGGAGCCACGCGCCAGATTGACGAACGAGCGGTTCGCGCCGGCGATGTTGTCCGACAGCGAGCCAGACAGTTCGCGAAACATCTGGACGCGAATATCGTCGATCGCGACCTGTGCGCTGGCCATGACTGTCGAGAACGTCAGGAAGACTGCCGAGGCGGCAAGACGGGCAAGCATTGCGCTGTTTCCGATGGATCGATTCACCAGCTAGACCATTTCGCGCCGCAGCGCCATGCCCGATTCCCGCCATGATTGCGACGGGCAGGCGATGCCGCTAAAGCGACGGCCAATGCCGCGCGCTGTTGCGGCGCATCGGAAACAGGCGCAGCACAGGCGCCGCAGGCGAGGACGATGGAATGATGAAGGCCCTGCTGGCGCTGCCCCTGATCCTGGCGATGACGCTCGTGCCGGAACCTGCGCTCGCCGCCGCCGCGCTGGATGGACGTGGCATGTCGCTCCTGTGGGTGTTGCCCTTTGTAGGGCTTCTCTTGTGCATCGCCACCGGGCCGCTGTTCTACCCGCATGTCTGGGAGCATCACTACGGCAAGATCGCGGCCTTCTGGGCTGCGCTGGTGATCGTGCCGCTCTACATGAATTTCGACGCGGGCGCGGCGACCAAGGGTCTCGCCTTCGCCGTGCTGCTCGAGTACGTGCCGTTCATCATTCTGCTGTTCGCGCTCTACACGGTGGCAGGCGGCATCTTCGTGCAGGGCAACCTTCACGGCTCGCCGGCGACCAACACCGCCATTCTGGCCGTCGGCACGGTGTTGGCGAGCTTCGTCGGCACGACGGGCGCGTCGATGGTGCTGATCCGGCCGATCATCCGGGCCAACGACAACCGCGTCCACAACGTGCACGTCGTGGTGTTCTTCATCTTCCTCGTTTCGAATGTCGGCGGCGCGCTGACGCCGCTGGGCGATCCGCCCCTGTTCGTCGGCTTCCTGAAGGGTGTTTCGTTCTTCTGGACAACGACGAACCTCTTTCTCGAGACCGCGGTGGTGGTTGGCATCCTGCTGGCGCTGTTCTACGCCATCGACAGCTACTACTACCGGAAGGAGGGCGTGGTCCCGCGCGACCCGACGCCCGACACGCCGGTGAAGGTGCTGGGGCTGGAAAGCCTCGTCTTCGTGGCCATCATCATCGGGGCCATCCTACTGCGCGCCGAGTGGAAGCCGGGCATCGCGATCCCGGTGCTCGGCATCGAGATGCAGCTTCAGGATCTGGTGTCGAACCTCATCATGCTGGGCACGGGGTTCGCCTCGCTCAAGTTTGCCCGCAAGGAGTATCGAGAAGCCAATGGCTTCAACTGGGGGCCGATCCTGGAGGTGGCCAAGCTGTTCGCCGGCATCTTCATCTGCATCGTGCCGGTGCTGGCGATCCTTGGTGCCGGGCGCTCCGGCGCGGCCGCGCCGCTCGTGGCGCTCGTCACCGGGCCTGACGGGGCGCCGAACAACGTGATGTATTTCTGGCTGACGGGCCTGCTGTCGTCCTTCCTCGACAATGCACCGACCTATCTGGTGTTCTTCGAACTCGCCGGCGGCGATCCGCAGAAGCTGATGAGCACGCTGGCCGTGACGCTGGCCGCGATCTCGACCGGCGCGGTTTACATGGGCGCCAACACCTACATCGGCAATGCGCCCAACTTCATGGTCTACGCGATCGCCAAGGACATGGGCGTGAAGATGCCGAGCTTCTTCGGATACATGCTCTGGTCGGGCGCGATCCTGATCCCGATCTTCGTCCTGCTCACATTCCTGTTCTTTGCCGGCGCCTGACGGCTTCAGCCGCCGAACAGCCGTTCGAGGAAACCGCGTTCGGGCGGCAGGTCGCGCACGGCGTTGTCGCTGCCGCTTGCCGGACGCGGCGGCGCGGTGCCGGGCCGCGCGGGGGCGGCGGCGACCGGCGCGCCGCCTTGTGCACCGTCCGGAGCGCCGCGCCAGAGCCCGCCCGGAAGCGGAGCGGGCTCCGACCCTTTGAGCGCAGCGCGCATGAAACGGCCCCAGATCTCCGAGGGCAGGCCGCCGCCGGACACGCGGCGCATCGGCGCATTGTCGTCATTGCCGAGCCAGACAGAGGCGACGAGGCGCGATGTATAGCCGACAAACCATGCGTCCCGGAAATCCTGCGTGGTCCCGGTCTTGCCGCCGGCCTGCCAGCCGGGAATCTCGGCGCGCCGACCGGTGCCGGTCAACAGCGTCTCGCGCATCATGGCATTCATCATCGGCAGATGCTCGGCGCGCACGACGCGACCGAGCCCGGAGCCTTGCCGGCGATACAGCACCTTGCCCTCGGCCGAACGCACCTCGCGGATGACGAAGGGGGTCACCCCCTCGCCGCCATTCGCGAACGAGGCATAGGCCGCCGTCAGCTCAAGCGGTGTGACCTCGGACGTGCCAAGCGCGAGCGAAGCGTTGGCCTGGAGCGGCGAGGCGATGCCCAGCCGCTGCGCCAGCTTCACGACGCTGCGCGGGCCCACCTCCTGCCCGAGCTTCACGGCGACCGTGTTGAGCGACAACGACAGGGCAGTCTGCAGCGTCACGGGCCCCCGAAAATCGCGCGAGAAGTTCTCCGGGCTCCAGCCGCGGATGGTGACGGGGCTGTCGTCGCGGATCGAATCGGGGGTTAGCCCGGCCTCGATCGCCGCCAGATAGACGAACGGCTTGAACGCAGAACCCGGCTGACGGCGGGCGGCGGTGGCGCGGTTGAACTGGCTGCGGGCATGGCTGACGCCACCGACGAGCGCGCGGATCGCGCCGTCGGGGGCCATCGCGACCATGGCCCCTTGCGTCACGCCCTGGCGTGCGCCCTCGCGCTGGATGGTCTCGGTCAGAGCCTGCTCGGCGAGATTCTGCAGCCGCGGGTCGATCGAGGTCAGCACCGTGACGTCACCTTCCAGTGCGCCGACGAAATCGTCGAGCACGTCCATCACGTAGTCGGCGGCATAGGCGATCGTGTTGGGCCCGTCGCGCTCCACGGCTTCGGCCGGGCGGCCGATGGCGCCCTTGGCCGCCTGATCGGTGATGAAGCCCTGCTCGACCATCGCGGCGATGACCAGCTGGGCGCGCCGCTCGGCCGCTTCGGGGTTGCGGTTGGGCGCAAGCCGCGATGGCGCCTGCACCAGCCCCGCCAGCATGGCGGCCTCCGCTACCGTCACCGCCCGCGCCGACTTGCCGAAGTAGCGCTGCGCTGCAGCCTCGACGCCATAGGCACCGGCTCCGAAGTAGACGCGGTTGAGATAAAGTTCCAGGATCTCGTCCTTGCTGAAGCGATGCTCCAGCCAGACCGCCAGGATGGCTTCCTGGATCTTGCGCGACACAGTGCGGTCGGGTGTCAGGAACAGGTTCTTGGCAAGTTGCTGGGTCAGCGTCGAGCCGCCCTGCGCCACGCCGCGCTGGGTGAGATTGCGCACCAAAGCGCGGGCGATGCCGACGGGATCAAGGCCGAAATGCTCGTAGAAACGCCGGTCCTCGATGGCGACGAAGGCGCGGGGCAGATAGGGCGGCAGCTCCCGGAGCTGCACGTTGCGTCCGCCGGTCTCGCCCCGGTTGGCGATGAGCTGTCCGTCGGCCGCGAGGATCGCAATGTTGGGCGGCCGTTTCGGAACCGTCAGCTGGTCGATCGGCGGCAGTTGCGCGGCATGGTAGGCGATGATGCCGGCCAGACCCATCGCGCTCCACAGGCCGAGCACCAGCGTCCAGTAGGCGAACGCGCCCATGAAGGATCGACGCCGGCGGCGCGCTGTTCGACCGGAGCCTCTGCCGGCATCGTGCTTGCGCTCGAGTCGCTCCCTGGCCGGCGGCTGGGCCCGATGCCGACCGACGGGGGAGGCACGATCAGCCTCCGACAGTCGCAAATCGCTGCCGCGCCCGCCACGGGCTTCCGTATCCAGGGAAGGCTCGCGCCTGTTGTCGCGTCCTGTCATGCCACCCTTCACGCCGCAGTGAACCCGCCCGGCCGAGCCGCCCGCGCGGCTGAGGCCAGTCAATCATGGCGCTTTTAAGGGTCGGTTAAGCCTTGCGGCCGAACAGCCATTCAGGCGCGGTCAGACGGCGGCGCTCTGCATGATCCAGCGCGACAGGTCGCTCTTCGGCGCTGCTCCGGCTTTCTGCGCCACGAGCTTGCCGCCCTTGAACACCATCAGCGTCGGGATGGAGCGGATACCGTACTTGGCCGACGTCGCCGGGTTCTCGTCAACGTTGAGCTTCACGACCTTGATCTTGCCGGCCATCTCGGCCGCGATCTCGTCGAGCGCCGGCGCGATCATGCGGCACGGGCCGCACCACTCGGCCCAGAAATCGACCACGACCGGCTCGGCAGCGTTGATCACCTCGGCCTGGAAGCTTGCGTCGGTAACCTTCTTGGCGGCACCCATGGCCGTCTCCCCCATGTGCGGACAGGAACGAAAGAGCGTCGGCGAGGCGCGACGGCGGTTGTCCGCGAACCCGCCTGCAAACCCCGCCCGACGACGGTGATTTAGCTATGAATGGCGGCTGCGGCGGTCAAGCCATCGGGGTACGCCCATCGTCATCCCGTTTGCGTGATGGCGGCCAGCGCGTCGGCGAGATCGTCGTCGCGTGCGGTCAACACCAGCGGCCCGGCCGTATAGATGACGACGCTCCTGATGATGCGGCCAGGATAGAGATCGGCCGTCGCGCGGGCGTAGAGCGCCAGCTGCGTCAGCGTCGCGCGATCGATGCCGCCCTCATCGCACGGAATCCGTCGCGTCGTCTTGAAATCCGCGATGACGACGCGATCCGGCAGCACCGCGAGCCGGTCGATCCGGCCCGCGAGCAGGCGCGGTCCACGCGCCGTCACGATGCTGCCCGCGACGCTGACCTCGGCGCGCGAGCCGGCGCCGAACAGCGCTGCTGCCTCGGGGTGCGAAAACACATCCAGCGCGCCGGCGACCAGCGCGGCGCGCTCGGTCTCGGGAAGCTGGGGCGCGCGCGCCGCCATGAGCCGCGCTCCGGCGGCTGCGCGGCGCTCGGGTGCGACCGGCGCCAGCCATTGCAGGAGGAGGTGGATCAGCCTGCCCCGCTGCAGGGCAGCCGCTTCGCCGCCAGCCGATGCTCCGGCAGCGGACACGCGCTGTTCCGGCGCGTTCGCATCCTCTAGCGGCTCGGTCATGGCCACGGCAAGGGCGCTGGCGGGCGCAAGCGGGGGTTCGGGCAGCGGTTCGTCCGGCGCAGGCGTCGTCGCCCAGGCCGGCAGCGAGAGTGTCGGTGCCGCCGGTTGCGGCTTCGGCGGTCCGTTCTCGGTCAGGGGAGCAGCGGCGCCGGTGCCGGCTCCGTGGCTTGCGCCATAGCGTCGGCGCGGCAGGCCATTCGGCAGCGGATCGGTGGAATGCAATCCCTCGGCTGTGGAGAGGCCCGACATGACCAGCCCGTACCAGCTTCGGGGCAGAACGGTGTCCCTGTCCTTCTTCGGCGCGATCCCGCACAGGATCAGCCGCTCCGACGCGCGCGTCAGGGCGACATAGAGCAGGCGTCGATGCTCGTCGATCGCCTTGTCGAGGCGCTTGCGACGCAATGCTGCGACCGCTTCACAATCGGTGTCCTTGCGCGGCGACCAGATCGGCGTCGGCCCGTCCGGCCCGGGAAGGGCAAACAGCGGGCTGTCTCGCCTGATGTCGGTGGGCTCGGGTGCGAGGTCGGCCAGGATCACCATGCGGGCTTCCAGCCCCTTGGCGCCATGCACGGTCATCACCCTGACCTCGCCGCCGGGTGCGGAAAGATCGCGTTTCACATCCGCAGGCGACGCGCCCATGGCATGGACGAAGTCGATCAGCGAGGCGCTGTCCTGCTGTTCGTGGGCGCGCGCGCGCTCCAGCAGGGCGTCCAGAACGTCATGCGCCTCGGCCCCGAAGCGGGCCGCGGCGGCCTTTCTTCCGCCCATGACCGACAGAATGGTGGCGAAGAACGCGAACGGGCCAGCCTGTCGCGACAAGGCTTCCACCTGCAGCAGCGTCTCGTGGGCGCGACGAAAACCATCATCGCCTTGGGCGCGCGCTGCGAGGGCTTGCCGCAGCGATCCGGCCCGGCCGTGGGCGAGGGCGAACAGCGCCTCCTCGTCAAGGCCGATCAGTGGACCTTTCAGCACGGTCGCGACAGTCAGGTCGTCCAGTGGGTTCGCGGCGGCGCGGGCGAGCGCCAGCATGTCGCGCACCGCCATGTGCTCGGCCACCTTCAGCCGATCGACGCCCGCCACCGGCACGCCATGGCGCCTGAGCGCGCTGACGATCTCGCGGAACACCGCGTTGCGATTGCGCAGCAGGATCAGCACATCGCCCGGCGCGAACGGGCGGCCGAGATCGTCGCGCCCGGCGCAGCTCCAGGCTTGCAGCGTTTGCGCGATGGTGCGGGCGAGTCGTGCGGTGGCGGATTCCGCGCCGATGGTGTCCATCGGTCGCAGCCAGACGTCGCGCTGATCGGCCTCGGCATCCTCGACCAGATCCCACAGCTCGATCGATCCGGGCAGGTCCGGGCGCGCGCTTTCATGGACTGTTCCGGTCTCACCCCCATCGGAGGACAGCCCGCGGAACGCCTCGGGCTGCCGGAACACCGCGTCGACGCCGCGCATGATCGCGTGCGCCGAACGGAACGAGACCTTGAGCGTGATGGTGTCGAAACCGTTCGGCCCGCGCTCCAGCGTCGCGCGATAGTGGTCGCGCTGCTGTCCGAAAGCCTCGGGCGCCGCTCCCTGGAAACTGTAGATCGACTGCTTCTCGTCCCCCACCGCGAAGATGGTGCGGGCCAGATGCCCGGGGTGTTGGCCGAGCCCGGCCCCGAACTCGGCCGTGATCGCGTTCAGGATCGCCCACTGCTCCGGGCTTGTGTCCTGGGCCTCGTCGATCAGCACATGGTCGATCCGGCCATCGAGCTTGTAGAGCAGGAAGGCTCCGTCGGGGCTGCCCAGCACGGCTGCCGCGCGGGCGATGAGATCGCCATAATCCAGCACGCCGAGCGCGCGCTTGCGTCGCTCGTATTCCTCCATGGCGCGCGCCGCGACGGCGCAGAGCGCGAGGCTCGCCTCGTGCAGGTCATGGCGCCTGACCTGTTCGAAGGTGTCGACGAGAACCCTTGCGACGCCGTCGAGCCGCTCCGGCGAGCCGGGGAACGTCTTGTAGAGGCTTGTGCGTGTCAGGTTGCCGCTGATCCGGGAGCGGTCGCCGACGAGGAGGGCATCGGCCCAGACCTCGATCGCCGCCTCCGGATCGCCCGCGGACATCGCGGCCCGGTAGCGCTCCAGCTGGCTCGACACGGCGGATTTCTGCTTGTCCGTGCCCTTGCCGAGCACGACAGCGGCGAAATCGTCGAATCGGAGGATGCCATCGGTTCGGTCGAGCGCCGTCTGAGCCAATGCCCGCCGCGTGATGCCCGGATTGATGCCGAGCGCTTCGGCGAGACCGACCGAGAGCGCCCCGGTCTCGCGCGCCTTGCCGTCCGCGCCGAGCAGGAACGACGCGAACGGCAGCGCATGGCGGACCAGTTCGCCCAGCTGCGTGCGATCCGTCTCGGCGGTGAGGCGCCTGAGCGAGTCGGCCACCGAGCCCTCGCCGGCGGCGATTTCGGCCCGGCGCAGCACCGTTTCCAGCGCAGCGTGGCGGGCGGCGAGCGCGTCCTCGTCGCTGATGATCTCGAAGCGGGCCGGGACGCCGGCTTCGAGCGGCGCCGATTGCAGCAGGCGCGTGCAGAAGGCGTGGATGGTCTGAAGCTTCAGCCCGCCCGGCGTCTCCAACGCATCGGCGAAGAGCCGCCGCGCGCGCACCCGCTCCGCCGGCGTCGGCTTGCGCCCCAGCGTCTCGGCCAGCGCCGCCTCGAGCGCTGCGTCCCCGGCGGTGACCCACGCGGCAAGCTCGATGAACAGACGGTTCGCCATGTTGCTGGCGGCGGCCGTGGTGTAGGTCAGACACAGGATCCGCTCGGGCGCAACGCCCTGCAGCAACAGGCGCTTGACGCGCCGCACCAGCACGGTCGTCTTTCCCGCGCCGGCGTTGGCCGCGACCCAGGCGCTGACGGCTGGATCGGAGGCTTTCGCCTGCAGGGCAAGCGTCTCCGGCGGCACCTCGAAGCGGTGCCGGCTGGCGGGATCAGCCGTCGCCATCGTCGCCTCCGCTCTCGACACGCCATTCGTCGAGCCGGGCGAGGTGATCATAGTCGCTGGCCCGGCTGATGAATTCCGGCGCGAAACGCGACACGAACGGTCGGCGGCCATCCCGGAACTGGGCGATCATGGCGAGAAAGCCATCCAGATGCTCCTGCGCCCGCGCGCCCAGATCCTTTGGTTCCATGACGGGACGGGTCTCGAGGTCGCCCTTCCCGTCCGCACGCAAGGCGACATAGGCCGCCTCGCCGACCTCTCCGGGACCGATCTCGCGTCGCCCGCCTGCGGCATCGGGAGCGACGAAGGCGGTCCGGCACGCCAGAGCAGCCTCGAGGAACAGCTGCGGGGCCAGCCCGGCCTTGATCTGCCTTGGGCTTGGCGTCTGCCCGGTCTTGAAGTCGATGAGGGCGAGGCGTCCATCCCGCCATTGCTCGATCCTGTCGGCGCGGCCGCTCAGGCTCACGGATGCGCCGTCGGGCAGATCGAAGCGGCAGGCGGCGCGCATCTCGACCTCGACCCGCGCGATGTCGTTTCTTCGCCGGGTCTCCCACGCCGCGATCCGTGGCGCCATCCGCAGGAAACGGGGCCACCAGAAATGGCTGACCTCGCTCTCCTGCATCAAGGGTCGGAAAACCTCTGCGCCAATGGCCTTCACATGCGCCTCGACCGTTTCGGGCTCTTTCGCGGCCGTCGCAGCGTCGAAGGGCCAGTCCCGCGCCAGCCGCTCCATCACGGCGTGGAGCAGGTCGCCGCGGTCGCGCGCATCAAGCCCGCTATCGATATCCGGCATGGGGTCGAGGTCCAGCACCTTGCGGGCATAGATCGCGTAGGGATCGCGAAACAGCGTTTCGACCTCGGTGACGCTGTAATGCGAGGGTTGCGCATCGGCCGGCGGACGCGGTTGCGGGCGCGGTGCGGCGGCGGTCTGCGCCGGTCGATCAAGCGCCCGCGCAATGCCGATCAGCGCCTCGCCCCGCGCCGATGCCTGCTGCCACAGGGCGTCCGGCGTGACCGAGCGCAGCCTCAGCCAGAAGCGCGAGGCGATGCTCTGCGCCTCCCCGGATCGTGCGGCGCGGGTCAGCAGCACCTCGGGCGCGGCGAAGGCGAAGGCGAAGTCATGGGCGGTCTGGCCGATGCGGCGTTCGGGTGACGGCAGGCCGAGCTCGGCGCGCATGGCCCGGTTGAGGAACGGGTCGGTGAGGCCAGGGCCGGGCCAGGTGTCCTCATTGAGCCCGCCGAGTATCACGAGATCGGCCGACATCAGCCGCGCCTCGATCAGGCCGAGCATGCTGACACGCGGATGGCCGGCCCGCTTGGGCCTCACCATCGCGCCACGCAGCGCGATGCGCACGATGTGGGCGAAGGTCGATGCCTGTCCCGGCAAGCCCGCAAGCGCCGCCTCGAGTTCGTCGAGCAACATGGCCAGCGTCTCGCCATCGGCCCCGGCGAAGGCGCCGGCCTCGGCCGCCGACTCGCTCTCGTCTGGCGCCGTCAGCGTCTCCAGTGCGCTGCGCAGGAGGCGGACGAGCTGGTCCTGCCCGGTCGGCTCGGCCTTGAGCAGGCCGGCGACAGACGTTCCGAGATCGGACCCGAAGGCCATGGCCGCGTCCAGGATCTCCGCCGACAGCCGCCGCACCGGTCTGATCGCATGAGCGTCGCTCGTGATCCGAGGCAGCGCCGCCAAGAGGCCAAGCCAGCCGTCGAGATCGCCGGCGATTCGCTGGCCCGGCAGGGCCGCCGTGAGAAGCGCCTGTGCGCAGCGACGCGCCTGTGCCTCCGCACGGCCAAGCCGCAGCCGTGGATGCCCGAGCAGCGCCGCGAGACGAGCGCCGCTGAAGCCGTGCCCGTCACGGTCGAGCACGGCCATGGCCAGGCTGCCGGCCCGCGTCCGCCACAGCGGCTGCCCGGCGCCGCCGTCGCCCGCGGTGCCCCCACGGCCGATCCCCACGCCGCCCCC
>CAZDUL010000115.1:0-4926 GCA_964508635.1 uncultured Allobosea sp.
CGCCGTGCAGTGGCGGGATCAGCTTGCGGGCGTCGCGCTCGGCCAGCACCTCGGGGCCGACATCCTCGCTGACCAGCAGCTTCAGCCAGTCGAGCAGCTCGGAGGTCGACGGCCGCTTCTTCAGGCCAGGAACCTCGCGGACCGCAAAGAAGGTGCGCAACGCCTCGGAGAGCAACCGCGGCTTCAGACCGGGGTAGTGCGCCTCGACGATCCGGCGCATGGTCTCGGCGTCAGGAAAGCGGATGTAGTGGAAGAAGCAGCGGCGCAGGAAGGCATCGGGCAGCTCCTTCTCGTTGTTCGAGGTGATGATGACGACTGGCCGGCGCCGCGCCTTCACCGTTTCGCCGGTCTCGTAGACATGGAACTCCATGCGGTCGAGCTCGAGCAGCAGGTCGTTGGGAAACTCGATGTCGGCCTTGTCGATCTCGTCGATCAGCAGCACGGGCCGCTCGGGTGCGATGAAGGCCTCCCACAGCTTGCCGCGGCGGATGTAGTTGGCGATGTCCGACACGCGCGGATCGCCGAGCTGGCTGTCGCGCAGGCGGCTGACCGCGTCATACTCGTAGAGGCCCTGCTGGGCCTTCGTGGTCGACTTGACATGCCAGGTGATCAGCGGCGCGCCCAGCGCCCGCGCCACCTCCTCCGCCAGCACGCTCTTGCCGGTGCCGGGCTCGCCCTTGACCAGAAGCGGGCGCTCCAGCCGGATCGCGGCATTGACCGCGATGGCGAGGTCGTCGGTGGCGATGTAGCTTTCGGTGCCGGTGAAGCGCATGTGTCGGAACGTGGTTGGAGGTCGGGCCGACACCATAGCGTCCGGGGCGCAGCTGTCATGCCGCTTTCAACCGGCGCCCCGCTGCCGACAGGCGCGCGTCGCCCGCGAATCCGCTAGGCTGATGGTCCGGAAAGGACATCGCACCATGCCAAAGGCCCGCTATCTCAAGGATCGCATCGGCAATCATCGCCTCCACCCGGAAACGCTGATGCTGGGCTATGGCTACGATCCCCTGCTCTCCGAGGGGGCGGTCAAGCCGCCGGTGTTCCTCACCTCCACCTTCATCTTCCGGTCGGCGGAGGATGGCGAGGAGTTCTTCCATGTCGTGGCGGGGCGCAAGGCGCCCCCGGCGGGCGAGGCGGCGGGGCTGGTCTATTCGCGGTTCAACCACCCCAACAGCGAGATCGTCGAGGACCGGCTGGCGGTTCACGAGGGAGCCGAAGCCGCGCTGCTGTTCGCCTCCGGCATGGCCGCAATCGCCACCACGATTCTCGCCAGCGCCCGGCCGGGCGACGTGATCCTGCATTCGCAGCCGCTCTATGGCGGCACCGAAACGCTCATCACCCGGACGCTCGCTCCGTTCGGCATGGCGGCGGTCGGCTTTGCGGACGGGCTGTCGGTCAAGGCGGTGCGCACCGCGGCGCGCGAGGCCATGGCGCTCGCCCGCACGCGCAAGGGGCGGGTTTCGGTCATCATGATCGAAACCCCGTCGAACCCGCTCAACACGCTCGTGGACATTGCGCTGGTGCGCATGGTGGCCGAGGAGATCGGGACGCGCCAGGACGGCGTTCGCCCGGTCATCATCTGCGACAACACGCTGCTTGGTCCGGTCTTCCAGACGCCGCTGAAGCAGGGGGCGGACGTCTCGGTCTATTCGCTGACGAAATATGTCGGCGGGCATTCGGATCTGATCGCGGGCGCGGCGATCGGCTCTGCCGAGACGATCCGGCCGATCAAGGCGCTGCGCTCGGCCATCGGCACGCAGCTCGATCCCCATTCCTCGTGGATGATCGGCCGTTCGCTCGAGACGCTGACCTTGCGCATGACCCGCGCAGCCGAGAATGCGCAGAAGGTCGCAGCCTTCCTGCGGGCGCATCCAGCCATCGAGACGGTGCACGATCTGACCGCGCTGCCGCCCCGATCGGCGGCCGCGAGGGTCCACAAGGCGCAGGCGACCGGCCCGGGCTCGACCTTCTCCTTCGACGTGAAGGGCGGCAAGGCGGCCGCCTTCAAGGTACTGAACAACCTCAGCGTCTTTAAGCTGGCGGTAAGCCTCGGCGGGACCGAATCGCTGATGTGCCATCCGGCCACGACCACGCACTCCGGCGTGCCGCGCGAGGTGCGCGAGCGGATCGGGGTGAGCGACGCGACCATCCGCGTCTCGATCGGCATCGAGCACCCGGACGATCTCATTGCCGACATGACGCAGGCGCTGGCGACGCTGGCCTGACCGCGCATGACCGGTCTCGGTGCATTCGGGGATTGCGCGGGGTTCCAAGAGACTGTTCAACGGGATCCATGGCGGGCGAAGTCGATCCGAATTCCTACAAGGAGGTCTTGCTGGTTCTGGGAACCGCGACCCTCGTCGTCCCGGCGTTCCACCGCCTGAAGCTCAGCCCGATCTTCGGCTTCATGATCATGGGCGTCCTGCTCGGTCCGGACGGGCTGGCGCGTTTCACCGGCCAGTTCGACTGGCTCCGGCACCTCACGGTCGAGGACCGCGAGCAGTTCTCGCATGTCGCCGAATTCGGCGTCGTTTTCCTGCTCTTCATGATCGGGCTGGAGCTGTCGTTCGAGCGTCTGCGCACCATGCGCAGGCTGGTGTTCGGCATGGGGCTGGCCAAGATCGTCGCCGTCACCCTGGCACTGGCGGGGCCGATCATGGCTCTGGGCTGGTCGGGGCGTGAAGCGGTGATCGTCGGGGCGTGCCTCGCCCTCTCCTCCACCGCGCTGGTCGTGCAGGTGCTGTCGGAGCGCAAGCGGCTGGCGACATGCGCCGGCCGGGCGACCTTCGCCAGCCTGCTGATGGAGGACATCGCGGTCGTGCCCCTGCTCGTGCTCGTCAGCGTGCTGGCGGCCGCCAGCGGCGAGAGCCTCGTTGGCAATCTGGGGCTGATCGCGCTCAAGGCCACGCTGGCCGTCGGCGGCATCGTGTTCGTCGGTCGCTATCTGCTCAGGCCGGTGTTCCGACGCGTGGCGCAGACCCGCAGCCCGGAACTGTTCATGGCGGCCTGTCTGCTCGTGATCGTGGGCACGGGGCTGCTCACAGCGGCAAGCGGGCTGTCGATGGCGCTCGGCGCGTTTCTGGCCGGCCTGCTCCTGGCGGAGACCGAGTATCGCCGGCAGATCGAGGTCACCATCGAGCCGTTCAAGGGACTGCTGCTGGGCGTCTTCTTCTTCTCGGTGGGACTGACGCTCGATCTCGCGGGGCTGGTGCGTGCGCCGCTTGCGGTGCTGGGCGGCGTGGCGGCGCTGCTCGTCATCAAGGGTATCGTGACATACGCTGTGATGCGGGCCTTCGGCGTCGGGCAATCCGCGGCGATCGAGGGTTCGGCGCTGCTGGCTCCGGGAGGGGAGTTCGCGTTCGTCGTGCTCGGCCTTGCGGTCAGCGCCAGCGTCATCGGCGCGGACATCGGCGGTCTGGCGGTCACGGTCGCAACGCTCACGATGGCGTTGCTTCCCATGCTCGGCTATGCCGGTTACGTGGTCGCGAAGCGCTACGAGCCGCAGCGTGAGCTGCCGGAAGAGGCGACCGTGCTGCCGGAGGCCGGCCTTGCTCCGAAGGTCGTGATCATCGGCTTCGGGCGCGTCGGCAAGCTGGTGGCCGCGATGCTGGAGGAGCAGCGCGTGCCATATGTGGGAGTCGACATGGACCCGCTGCTCGTCGCCGAAGCGCGCCGAGCCGGCCGGCCCGTGTTCTATGGCGATGCGCAGCGGCTCGACTTTCTCGAGCGATGCGGCGCAAGGCAGGCGCAGGCCGTGGTCGTCACCATGGACAATCGCGCCAGCGTCGAAGCGGCCGTCACCGCCGTTCGCGAGCTGAGGCCCGATGTCGTGCTGGTGGCGCGCGCCAAGGACCGCGCCCATGCTCGCCAGCTCTACGAGAAAGGCGTGACGGAAGCGGTTCCCGAGGCGTTCGAGGCATCCCTCCACCTGGCGGAGGCGACGCTGATCGGGGCCGGGGTTCCGCTGGGCCTCGCGATCGCGGCTGTGCACGAGCGGCGCGACCAGTTCCGGGCCGAATTCCAGCGGATCGACCGGGGCGAGATCAGGGCCAGCACCCTGCGCGAGCGCGCGGCGCAGGCGCCGGAGCCCGCTGCGAACCCGGCTGTCCCGGGGCAGCCCCGCGGTTGACGCGAAACCGGCGGCTCAGCCCTGCCGCTCGGGCGTGTGAACGACGAGCCCGTCGAGCGCATCGCTGACGCGGATCTGGCAGGAGAGCCGCGAATTGGCCTTCCGGTCATAGGCGAAATCGAGCATGTCCTCCTCCATGTGGGAGGGCTCGCCGACGACGGCCGTCCAGCCGTCATCGACATAGACATGGCATGTGGCGCAAGCGCAGGCGCCGCCGCATTCGGCCTCGATGCCCGGCACGGCATGCTTGATGGCGGTCTCCATCACGGTCGCGCCGGCCTCGGCCTCTACGGTGCGAGCCTGACCACTGCTGCTGATGAAGGTGATTTTCGCCATGACGCCCCGCGATGGATGACAGTGAGGATGGCGCGCAAGTCGACGCGCGCGCCGTCACTTATGGCGATGATGCGACGTTGTGAAGCCTTGTCGATGCCGATGCCCGCCCCTCGAGCGGGATTTGCCGACGTCAGCCGGATCAGGCCGCCTGACGCAGGCCGGCAATCGCGCCGCGTGCGGCCGTTGCGGCATCGGCGAGACGCGGCAGTGCGGTGCAAGGCCGGCCGGCAGCCAGTTCGGCCTCGACCGTCCCGGCGATCTCCGCCACCTGCCAGGCTCCGACGGCGCGTGCCGCGCCTGTCCGCGTACGGTCGGCGTCGCCGCCCTCGGCCGCCAGACCGGTCCGGATCAGGTCGAGCAGTGGCCCGCACCTCGCTCCGACGCAGGCGTGGCAACCCTGCTCTCTCTCCCGGTCTGCTCCGGACTACCCTGCAAGAGTCACTCCAGTGTGCGTTGCTCTGGAA
>CAZDUL010000116.1:0-4963 GCA_964508635.1 uncultured Allobosea sp.
GCGTTGGCTCCGGCTAGATCGGGACCCCGGAAGCGGGCGGCAAGAAGCGCCAGCCCCACCGAATAGAGGCCGCCCACCACCCCGCCCCAGACGAACAGGAGCATCTGGAACGGCCATCCGGCGCCAGCGACCTGCGGCAGCAGCGCCACGCCGATCGCGCTCGAGGCCGCGATGAGGAGCAGCAGCCGGCCCTTGTCGACCCTGTCGGCGAGCAGGCCGAGCGGCACCTGCAACAGCACGTTGCCGAGCGCGATGACGCTGACCAGCAGCGCCGCGCTCTCCGCGTCGAACCCGATGCGAAGCCCGTAGATGGGCAGGATCGCGAAGCCCCCGGTCTCGACCGCGCCAAAGGCGAGGCCGGCGAAGGTCGCCACGGGAAGCGCCAGCACATAGGCGCTGACCGGACGGCCTGGCGGCTCGTGCAGCACCGGCAGGAAGCCACGCGCCAGCAACAGCGGCAGCGCGGCGACCCCGATCAGCGCCGCACCGGTGAGGTAGGGGGCCCAACCGCTGGCGCCCACGGCCGCCAGCACGGCCGGCCCCGCCGCGAAGCCCAGCGCCAGAACCGAGCCGTAGACGCCCATCACCAGCCCGCGCCGATCCGGCGGCGCCAGCGAGGCGATCCAGTATTCCGACAGCACGAACAGCGCGCCCAGCGCACCGCTGAACACGAACCGCAGCGGAAACCACGCCCAGATGTCGAAGATGGCCCGAAACGCGACCAGCGTGACGATGACCGTGGCGATGGCGGCCGCCAGAACCCGGCCGACGCCGATGCGCGCGGCCATGCCGGGCACGAAAGGCACCGTGATGATCGACGCGATGCCAGCCACGGCCGTGTTGGCCCCGATGAGGAACCCGGATGCGCCCATGCGCTCCATCTCGAGGGAAAGCAGCGGAACCGTGAGGCTGAGGCCCACACCGACCAGCGCGATCAGGAGGATCGCGGACGCAAGGCCGATCAGCCGTGCGCGAGGCGCCATGCGGGCGGGTTCCATGTCATCGCCCTCGCGATCAAAGAGCGCTGCGGAGCCAGCGACCACGCACCTCGCGATAGAAGGGCGCAGGCATCCAGGCCGGCGAGCCGGCCGCGAGCCGCTCGCCCAGATCATCGAGGATGATGCGCGTGATGGCGGGAAGGTCCATCGTGCGGGCCTCGTCCAGCGTCACCCATACGACGGCGTCGAGTTCGGACTGAGGCCCGACCATGCCGTCCACGACCTTCGCGACGCTTTCGCGATCCGCGATGAAGAAGCGCGTATCGAAGCGCCTCGGCCGGCCGGGCGGCGTGATCGCCCGCGCGACGAAGGTCAGCGCCTCGAGATCGGGAAAGACGCCATGTTCCGCGAAGGCCTGCCACGGTCCGGGCGGCGCGGCCGGCACGCCGCATTCCGTCGTGCCGAGCATCAGCCCGGTCTCCTCGAAGGTCTCGCGGATGGCGGCGAGCGCCAGAGCGCGCGCACGCAGCGGCGAAGGGCAGCGCGTTTGTGCCATCAGCCGCCTCTCGCAGCTTTCCGCCAGCATCCCGGCGACGCGCATGACGCGGTCGCCCGGCTCGATGCGGCCGCCCGGGAAGACATATTTGCCGGGCATGAAGCGATGGTTCGGATGACGCCGGCCCATCAGCACCTTCGGCGTCGCGACGCTGCGATCGATCAGGATGAGGGTCGAGGCATCCCGCGGGCGCACCGCCGGCCCCGCGCGATCGCGGGACTCGATTGTCAGCGTCAGGGCTCGGGCATCGTCGAGTGACTCGCTCATGCTGCGCCGGTCATGTCTGGTCCGTCATGCACGGCGCGTCATCGGGAGGCGTTGTCGTGAGTCCTGGCGGCGGCGGGCAGCGACCGCACCTCGTCCCCGCCCCCGAAGCCGTGCATGCGTCGGGCCCATTGGTACGCGACGACCGCACCCTTCACCGGCTGCATCAGCGCGAAGGACAGGGCGATGGTCAGCGCCGGCCAGACCAGCATGTGCTGGGTCATGCTCCATTCGGCGTGCTGCTCCACCAGGACCAACCCCAACAGAACCACATGCGCCACGATCGACATCGTGATGTAGGGCGGAAAGTCGTCCGCCTGCTCGTGGAACAGTTCTTCGCCGCAATGCTCGCAGACCGGCTTCACCTTCAGGAAGGAGCCGAACATGCGCCCCAGCCCGCAGGCGGGGCACCGGCAGCGCAAGCCCCGGCTGAGCGAAGGCCACACATCGCGCGGACCTTCGGACATGTGCGAATTCATGACCTCAAAGGGCATGAGCGGCCCCTTCACGTGTCGCGTTGACGGGCGCGGCCGCGGAACTGGCCCTTTCCGGGCGAGCGCGCGAACCGCCCTCTCTTGATGGGCCGACCGCGACCCGAGCGCAAGGGCTGTCCCCGGGTTCCTTCCGAAACGATCTCGAAGCGCAACGCACCCGCCACCGGCGCGGCTTCCACGAGCTTCACCTCGACCGTGTCTCCGAGGCGAAAGGTCTCGCCGGTGCGCGCGCCGACCAGCGCATGATGTGCCTCGTCATGGGCATAGTGGTCCGCGCCGAGCGTGGACACAGGCACGAAGCCGTCCGCACCCGTCTCGGCCAGCTTCACGAACAATCCGGCCCGGGTTACGCCCGAGATGCGCCCGCTGAAGGTCGCCCCCACCTGATCGGCGAGGAAATGCGCGATCAGCCGGTCGGTGGTCTCGCGCTCCGCAGCCATGGCGCGCCGCTCGGCGGCCGAGATCCGCGTGGCGATCTCCTCAAGCAGGCGAGCCGGGGTGTCGGCGTTCAGCCCATCGGAGCCGAGCCCGAAGTGCGTGATCAGCGCGCGATGGACGATCAGATCCGCGTAGCGACGGATCGGCGAAGTGAAATGGGCATATCTGCGCAGGTTCAGGCCGAAATGCCCGGTGTTGTCGCGCGCATAGAGCGCCTGCGCCTGGCTGCGCAGCACCACCTCGTTGACGAAGGTCTCGTGCGGACCGCCCCGCACCTGCGCGAGGATGCGGTTGAACAGGGCCGGCTGAAGCGCGCCCGCCTTGGGCAATTTGTGGCCGATGGAGGCCAGAACCTCGCCGAGGGCACGCATCTTCTCGATGCCGGGCTCGTCATGGACACGATAGATCAGCCCCGATGGGGCGCGCTCCAGCGCTTCCGCCGCGGCCGCATTGGCAAGGATCATGAACTCCTCGATGAGGCGGTGCGCATCGAGCCGCTCCGGCACGGTCACGCGCACGACGCGGCCGTCCGCATCGAGGATCAGCTTGCGCTCCGGCAGGTCGAGATCGAGCGGCTGGCGGGCATCGCGGGCGCGCTTGAGCGCCGCATAGGCCGCCCAGAGCGGCTTCAGTGCCGTCTCCAGCACCGGCGCAGCCACTTGCGAGGGCGCGCCGTCGATCGCGGCCTGCGCTTCCGGATAGGCAAGCTTCGCCCGGGAGCGGATCAGCACGCGGTGAAAGGAGTGCCGCAGCTTGCGTCCATCCGCCGCGATGACGATGCGCACGCCGAGCGCCGCGCGGTCCATGTCAGGCTTCAGCGAGCACAGATCGTTCGAGATCCGCTCCGGCAGCATCGGCACGACGCGATCCGGGAAATACACCGAGTTGCCGCGCTCCAGCGCCTCCCGGTCGAGCGCGCTGCCGGGCGTCACGAAGGCCGCCACATCGGCGATGGCGATGTGCAGCACATGCCCGCCAGGGTTGTTGGGGTCTTCATCCGGCGCGGCCGACACCGCGTCATCGTGATCCCTGGCATCGGCCGGATCGATGGTGACAAGCGGAATGGCGCGCCAGTCCTCGCGTCCCGCGAGCGTGGCCGGCGACAGCCGCTCCGCTTCCGCCAGCACGGCAGGCGGGAAAATGTGCGGGATGCCATGGGCGTGGATCGCGATGAGGCTGATCGCCTTCTCGCTGTTCACCGAGCCAAGCCGCTCCTTCACCCGCGCCCGAGCCAACCCGAGCCCGCGCGCCAGCACCGACACCGTGACCAGCTCGCCGTCGCCTGCCCCGTTCTCGTCTCCGGGTCGCACCAGCAGCTCCTGGCCCAGCGCCTTCTTGTCGACAGGCAGGATGCGACCGCCGCCCCGGGGATCCTTGCGGAACAGGCCGATGACCGCCGGCCGGGACTTCGCGAGCACCTTGACCGGCTCGGCGGCATAGTGATCGTCGCGCCAGTGCAGCCTGACGAGCACGCGGTCGCCCAGTCCGGGCTCCGGGCAACCGCGTGCGCCGTGCCGCGCCCGGCGCGGCGCCACCAGCTGGATTCGCGGCGGGCTTTCCGCCTCGTCGGGCCATTCGGCGGGAACCGCCAGCAGTTCGCCATCGCGATCGCGGCCGGTCACATCGACCAGCATCACGGACGGCAGATGGCTCGGCGCGGCCCGGATTGCCGGAGCGCCGGCGGCGGCTGCATCCTCGGCGTCATGCTCGATCTCACGCAGCACACGCTTGAGATGGATCCGTTCGCCCGGCCCGAGGCCGAAGGCGCGCGCGACGTCACGCCGCCCCACGTCGCGCCCCGCGGCGCGCTCGCTTTCGAGAAAGCCGCGGATCTCGGCCTTGGTCGGGAAAGGTCTGTTCACGCGTCGATCTGTGCCATGTTCTTCCGTCAGCGAGAAGCCGTACCCACGCATTGCCGCTCACCATGCGGCGACGGAGCTGACGATGCGTCCCGCAGGACATGCGCCTGGTGGATCCGTTGCCGCAGTCGGCATCCGCGGCAACACTGGCGACGTAATGCGGCTAGGCTGGCTTGAAGCAGGAGAAGGCAACGATGAACCGTCGTGAGTTTCACGCCTTGACGGCTGCGGCGCTGGCAGGCGCATCCATGCCCGCAGCAGGCCTGGCCAGAACCGCGGATAGCCCCACGGCCCATGCTTTCCGCTTCGAGGGCATCGAGGGCGGCACAATCGACCTGTCCAGCTTCCGCGGGCGGCCCATCCTCGTCGTCAACACGGCCTCGCGCTGCGGCTTCACGCGGCAATATGCCGGGC
>CAZDUL010000117.1:0-10156 GCA_964508635.1 uncultured Allobosea sp.
CCGGCCCGCCCGCCAGCGGCGTGATGCGGATCGTCGAATCCCACGAGGCGGAGGCCAGCAGGCTGCCGTCGCGGCTGAGCGCCAGCCCCGACACCTGACCCTGGTGGCCCGCGATCACCCGCACCGGCTCGGCCAGGCCCGGCTGCCAGATCGCGACACGGCCATCCTCCCCGCCGGAGGCGAAGCGGCCGTCCGGCAGGGCAATCACCGCATTCACGGCGCCGTCATGGAAGCGCAGAACCGCGGCGGCAGAACCTTCCCGCAGCCGCCAGAGGATGATCGACTGGTCGAACGATCCCGTCGCGGCGAGATCGCCATCGGGAGAGACCGCGACCGCGCGCACCGGCCCGCCGTGGCCGCGCAACTCCTGCGCCGACAACGGCGCGAGGCCGATCAGGGCGGCCGCGAGCCCTGCCAGCAGAACGCCCGAAAGCCGCGCCATGATCGTCATCGCGCCGCGCAGCTTGCCGCAAGGCCGCGCAGGAAGCGTTCACCTGCAGCCAGCGCCTCCAGCGTGATGTATTCGTCGGGCTGATGCGCCTGGTTGATCGAGCCCGGACCGCAGACGACGGTCGGCACGCCGGCGCGCTGGAAATGTCCGGCTTCGGTGCCAAAGGGCACCGTCACGGTGCGGTTGCGCCCGGCAAGCCTGAGCGCGAGCGTCTCGGCTGGCGAGCCGGGCTCGGGCTTCAGGCCCGGCACGGCGACATTGTTGACGGTCTCGATGCCGACCCCAGGGTGGCCATGGCCGAGACGGGCGAGAACGTCCTCGCCATAGCGGACGAGTCGCTGCGGGATCTCGTCCTGATCCTGGCTGGGCAGCCCACGAAACTCCCACTCGAAACGGCACTCGCGGGCGAGAATGTTGCGCGCAGTGCCGCCGCCGATTCGTCCGACATGCACCGTCGTCCAGGGCGGATCGAAGCGGCCGGATGCGTCGCCGCGCGCCTGCATCTCCTGATCGATACGATCGAGCTCCGCCACCAGGAGCGCCGCGATGCGCACCGCATTGGCGCCAAGGAAAGGCTTGGACGAATGCGCCTCGACACCGCGCACCGTCGTGTTGAACGTGACCACGCTCTTGTGCGCGTCGGCGACGTCCAGATCGGTCGGCTCCCCGACGATCACCGCCGCCGGCATCGGCATCTCGACACCGAAACGGGCGATGCCATCGAGGACACCCATGCAGGTCGTCTCCTCGTCATAGGAGAAGAACAGGTGGATGGGCTGCGCCAGATCCATTGCCTTGAACTCGGGAGCCAGCGCCAGACACAACGCCAGGAAGCCCTTCATGTCGACCGCGCCTCGGCCATAGGCCTTGCCATCGGCGACGCGCAGCGTGAACGGATCGGAGGTCCAGGCCTGCCCGGCCACAGGCACCACGTCCGTGTGGCCGGACAGGACGATGCCTGCACGGTCGGCCGGGCCGATGGTCGCGAACAGCGCCGCCTTGTCGCCGGTGGTGTTGGGCAGCGTCAGGAACGGGATGCCATGGCGCACCAATTCGCCGGCCACGTAATCGATCAGGGCCAGGTTGGACCTGTCGCTTTCCGTGTCGAAGGCGACGAGGCGCGCCAGCGTGTCGAGAACGCGCCCCTGTCCGGTCGTTGCGCCGTCAACGACCATGGCAGGATCCGTCGGTTGCAAGTTGGCACTCACCGGCGTCGCGCTCTCAATGAAGCGTCACGCGGGCATAGGGGCTCTGCAGCGGGAAAGCCGGGATGGCCGCCTCGAACCGCTCGCCGTTGGCCGTGACCATCTGGTAGGCGCCGACCATGCTGCCGTGGGCGGTGGCGAGCGGGCAGCCGGAGGTGTAGCTGTAGCTCTCGCCGGCATGCAGCACGGGCTGTTCGCCGACCACGCCCGGCCCCTTGACCTCGTGGATCTGGCCGTCGCCATCGGTGATGCGCCAGTGGCGCGAGATGAGCTGCACGGTCTCGTCCGCCTCGTTCACGATCTCGACCGAGTAGGCCCAGAAGTAGCGGCCTTCCTGCGGCGAGGATTCAGCTTCCAGGAACTGCGGCGTGACCGACACACGCACGCCGCGCGTCTTCGCCTCATACATAGCGGTCTCGATCTGTTGACGTCCGGTCCGGTTCGGGGTTCCTGCCCGATTTGGTAAGGCGGATCGGATGGCGGTGCAACCGGCCCGAATGCCGCGCCGATACGCAGCGACGTCGGCCTGACGAGTGCGGACCCATGCTTGACGGCGTGCTCAGACCCGTGATCGACCCGCCGCTGCGCGCCTTGGGCCGGCGACTGGCGGACATGGGCATCGGCGCGGACGCGGTGACGCTCGCGGGGCTGGTGTTCGGGCTCGGGGCCTGCGCGCTGGTGGCGGCGGGCGAGCCGGGGCTGGCGCTGATCGGGCTGGCTCTCGGTCGCCTGTGCGACGGGCTCGACGGCGCAGTCGCGGCTGCGACGCGGCGCAGCGACCGGGGCGGCTATCTCGACATCGTCTGCGACTTCATGTTCTACGGGGCTTTCCCGCTCGCCTTCGCCCTGCATGACCCGGCGGCCAACGGCATCGCCGCAGCGGTTCTCCTGTTCACCTTCTATGTCAACGGGGCGACCTTCCTCGCCTTCGCGGCGATCGCCGCCCGACGGGGGATGGAGACGCGTTCGCGTGGGGAGAAGTCGCTCTACTTCACGGCGGGCCTGGCGGAAGGGACGGAGACCATCGCAGCCTTCGTGCTGATGTTGCTGTTGCCGCAGCATTTCGCCCTGATCGCGTATGGCTTTGCGCTCCTGGTCGCGATCACGGCCGCAAGCCGCCTCATTCTGGCGTGGACAACCTTCGCGGGCGACGACCGTCGGCCATGAGGGTGGTTGCGTTCGGGCAGACGGCGTCGCACACGAGACCCTCATGATCCTGAAACCCGGCATCCAGCCCGATCACACGATCCGTGCCTTCCTCGAGTCGGGCATCATCGGCTGCGATGTCGCGCCCGTTGAGGGGCAGGTCCAGCCCTCCAGCCTCGATCTGAGGCTCGGCGCGCGGGCCTACCGGGTTCGCGCCAGCTTCCTGCCCGGCCCGGACCGTTCGATGCGCGAGCGGCTTTCCCAGCTTGCCCTGCACGAGATCGACCTGACGCGCGGCGCCGTGCTCGAGACAGGTTGCGTCTACATCGCCGAGCTTGCCGAACGGCTCGCCTTGCCGAAGGGCCTCGCGGCTGCCGCCAACCCGAAGAGCTCCACCGGCCGGATCGACGTGTTCACCCGCATCATCGCCGACAGCGCGCGCGAATTCGACCTGATCGAGGATGGCTATCATGGCCCGCTCTATGCGGAGATCAGCCCGCGCACCTTTCCCATCCTCGTGCGCAGCGGTTCGCGGCTGTCGCAGATCCGCTTTCGCCATGGCGGGGCACGCCTGACGGACGCCGAATTGCAAGAGCTCCATCAGCGCGAGGTGCTCGTTGCTGCCGCCCAGCCCTCGTTCCAGGGCGGTGTGGCGGTGAGCGTCGATCTTTCCGGCTTCGCGGACGGGCTGGTCGGCTACCGGGCCAAACGCCACACGGGGCTGGTCGATGTCGACAAGGTCGGCGCGCTGCCTGTTGATGCGTTCTGGGAGCGGATCGTGGCGGACGGTTCGCGCGAGCTCATCCTCGATCCCGGTCAGTTCTACATCCTCGCCTCCAAGGAGTCGGTCCACGTGCCGCCGGGCTATGCCTGCGAGATGACGCCGTTCGATCCGCTGGTGGGCGAATTCCGCGTGCACTATGCTGGTTTCTTCGATCCCGGCTTCGGCCATGCTGCAGCCGGCGGCTCGGGCGCGCGGGCCGTGCTGGAGGTGCGCTCCCGCGACGTGCCGTTCATCCTGGAGGATGGCCAGATCGTGGGGCGCCTGGTCTACGAACGCATGGCGGAACGGCCGTCGGCGCTGTACGGGGCAGGGCTCGCCTCGAACTATCAGGGGCAGTCGCTGAAGCTGTCGAAGCATTTCCGAGGCTGACAGCCGGTCAGATTGCATCCGGTGTCAGGGTCATCGTGTCCCATAGCCCTTCGCCGGGCTCCAGCGTGGCAAGCGGCGTCACGGAGCGGACGATGGCCTCGCTCGGGGCGCCCAGGGCATGGCTCTGCGGCTCGAAGCACACGAAATCGGCTTCCGCTGGCGCCCACAGCAGCGGGTGGCGCCAGAACAGACCGGCCTCCAGCGTGATCGCGAGGCGCTGCGACGGCGTTTCGAGACGGAACGAGCCGTCCCAGCCGATCAGGCTGAGCGCGGTTTCAGCCGCCCGGTCGAGCGGCCGGAGCCGGGCGAACGGCCCTCCCCGATCCCACCGCACCACGCCGCCGGCGCGGTAGCCCGGCCCGAGATCGAGCGCGCCAGCCGCCCGGAAGGCGATGAGGGTATCCGCCGCGGCCGGGAGCCATGGATGCAGGCCGAAGCCGAACGGCAACGCGCGGTCCGCCAGATTCGTCACGCCGAGCGCGATGCGCACCAGCCCGGGCCGCAGCGCCACCACGAGCGTGGCGCGATAGCGATAGGGATCGTCGCCGGCCCGGCGCTCGTGGACCAGGACGGCCCGGTCGGCCCGCGCCTCGACGATGCGCCAGCGCGCCTGCCAGCCGAAGCCGTGAATGGTGCTGCCGGTGGCGGGATCGTTGATCGGCAGCGTGATCCGTTCTTCGCCCCGATCGATCACGGCCCCGAAAGCCCGATTGGCGAAGGGCAGCATGGGCCACAGGCCGAACCGGTTGGGCTCGGCGGTGCCGGCTTCCGCCGCCTCGCGCCCGAACAGGAGGGGTCGCGTCAGTCCGTCTGGCCCGGTCCAATCGAGCCGCGCCAGCGTCGCACCGGCGGCCGCGATCTCGGCGCGGAAGCCATGCTGCTCGAGGCTGACCCCATCGCCGACGGGCGCCATGTTCGGCCGGGACGCGGCAGGGCGGGAAGAAGGACGTTTCGCCATGGACGGCGTTCCTAGAGACTCGATCGAACCGCGTCGATCCGAGGCGGCGACGCCGGCCTTTTCCTTCGCGGACAAAGCGGATATGAGCAGCGCCAGACGGAACGGCGCGGCCCTAAGGCCCGGCGCCAGCACGAACATGGACGGATCGCCGCGCACATGGCCAAGGAAGAGCTGCTCGAATTCGACGGAACGGTGGTGGAGGTGCTGCCGGACGGCCATTTCCGCGTGAAGCTCGACAATGACCACATGGTCCTGGCCTATGCCGCCGGCAAGATGAAGAAGAACCGCATCCGCACCATCGCTGGCGACCGCGTGGTCGTCGAGATGTCGCCCTACGATCTGGACCGCGGCCGCATCAACTTCCGCCAGAAGACCGGCCCCGTGATGGGTATTCCGCCCGGCGCGAAGCGTCCGCCGCCACGCCGCCGCTGATTGGAGCCAGCATCTTCATCCGGAGCCATTCAGCCAGTCGATGACGCCGCGCGCGGCCGCATGGGCGGTGGCGAAACAGGCCTGCATCAGGTAGCCGCCCGTCGGAGCGTCCCAGTCCAGCATCTCACCGGCGACGAACACGCCGGGGCGGGCCTTCAGCATCAGCCGCGCGTCGAGCCCCTCGCGGGCCACGCCGCCGGCGCTCGAGATTGCCCGCCCGAAACCGGCAAGCCCAGTGACGCCGAGCGTGCAGGCCTTGATCCGGGCGGCCAGCATGGCCGGTTCGACCGGCAGAGGACCCGGTTCGCGCAGAAGACCGACGGCCACGGAAGACAACCCGGCGCGCTTCCTGAGCCATGCTGACTGGGAAGCACCGTCGCGCGGGCCGGACAAGCGCGCTGCCAGTGCAGCCTCGTCCAGATCGGGGCGGAGATCGACAGAAAGCTCGGCCGCGCGCGGGCCGGACAGCGCCTGCCGGAGCGCGGCGGACAGCGCGTAGACCGCCCCGCCCTCGAGCCCGCTTCGCGTCACCACGGCCTCGCCGCGCACGCGGGAGGCTCCGCAGGCCAACGCGATGCGTTTCAGCGGCTCGCCCTCGAAGCGGGAGAGGAAGACCTCGCTCCATGGGATGAGCACGCCGCAGTTCGAGGGTTGAAGCGGCGTCACGGCCGTCATGGCCGCGAGCCTGTCGACCCAGGCCCCATCCGACCCGAGGCGCGGCCAGCTCGCGCCGCCCATCGCAAGCACGACCGCATCGGGCACAAGACGGATCGTTTCGCCGTCAGCGCGCAACAGGCGGGCCGCGCCATCGGCGTCCCAGCCATCCCAGCAGGTGCGGGTCAGCACCGAGACGCCAAGAGCTGCAAGGCGCGCCAGCCACGCCCGCAGCAGCGGAGAGGCCTTGAACGAACGCGGAAAGACCCGGCCCGAACTGCCGATGAAGGTCGGTTCGCCCAAGCCTTCGCACCATGCGATCAGCGCGGCAGGCGGAAAGGCATCGAGGTGCGGCTTCAGCCACGATGACGCCTCGCCATAGCGTGCGACGAACCTTTCAAAGCTTTCGGAATGGGTGAGGTTGAGCCCGCCTCGTCCGGCGATCAGGAACTTGCGGCCAACCGATGGCATCTGCTCGGCCACGGTCACCGACAGTCCGGCCGCCGCCAGCCTCTCCGCCGCGAACAGCCCGGCCGGGCCGCCGCCCACGACGAGCACGGAAGGTCGCGCCGGAACCACCGCGATCAGCCCTGCGCCGGAGGCGGATAGACGTGCCGGGCGCCAGCGCGGTCCGTGATGGTCCACCGGCCTTCTCCGGCCGGCGCGGCGAAACCCGGACCGACCGGCACCTTGCCGTATCCGCCAGGAATGTCGAGCACATAGGTCGGCATGGCGAGTCCGGAGAGCCGCCGCCGCAGGGCCGCCATGAGTGCCTGTCCCTCGGCGATGTCGAGACGCAGATGCGCCGTGCCGGGCGCCAGATCGGGATGATGCAGGTAGTAGGGCCTGATCCGGTTCTCCACGAAGACGCGCATCAGCGCCTCCAGCGTCTCGACATCGGCGTTGACGCCCTTGAGCAGGACGCTCTGGCTGACCAGCGCTATGCCAGCGTCGGCGAGGCGCGCGATCGCGGCGCGGGCAGCCGGCGAGAACTCGCGCGGGTGATTGGCGTGGATTCCCACATGGACCGCCTTTCCCCCCGCCTTGAGCGCCCTGACGAAGGCAGGCGTGACGCGGTCCGGATCGACCACCGGCACGCGGGTGTGCCAGCGCACGATCCTGACATGCGGGATCTCGCCCAGCCGGCGCATCAGCGCCTCGACGCGCCGGGCCGACAGCATGAAGGGGTCGCCGCCGGTGACGATCACCTCCCAGATGGCAGGGGTATCGGCGAGATAGCCCAGCGCCCGCTCCAGCGCAGCCCCGGCCAGCGCCTCGCCTCCCGGACCGACCATCTCGCGGCGGAAGCAGAAACGGCAGTAGACGGGGCAGGCATGAACGATCTTCAGCAGCGCGCGGTCGGCATAGCGATGCACCACGCCGGGCACGGGGGAGAAGGCATCGTCGCCGATCGGGTCATCGCGATCCTCGGGCCGGCGATCGAGCTCGCGCGTATCCGGCACGAACTGACGCGCGATGGGATCGGTCGGGTCAGTCGGGTCGATCAGCCCTGCCATGGCGGGTGTCACCGCAATGGCGTAGCGCTCCGCAACCGTTGCGAGATCGTCGGCCGCCTCCGGCCCGACCAACCCGGCGGCCACGAGATCGGCAACGGTGCGCAAGGGCGCTGCCTGGCTGGCCCGGCGCGGGCGATGCGCATTCATGATCGGGGCTCGATCCTCGGGATGGCGGCGGAGCGGCGTTTCCCTTGCCCTGTCAGCGCAGCGGCGTCCAGATGACATCGTCGATGCACCTGGCGCCGAC
Source organism: uncultured Allobosea sp. (assembly GCA_964508635.1). GTDB lineage: Bacteria > Pseudomonadota > Alphaproteobacteria > Rhizobiales > Beijerinckiaceae > Allobosea. Next base: position 7,764 of record CAZDUL010000117.1, read on the forward strand.
AGCCAGCATGGCCAGCCGGTCGAAACCGAGCGCAATGCCGGCGGTCGGCGGCATCAGCGGCAGCGCCGCGAGCAAGTCCTCGTCGATCGGATAGCGTTCGCCGTAGATGACCTGCTTCAGCGCCATGTCCTCCTCGAATCGGCGGCGTTGCTCGACCGGATCGGTCAGCTCGGCGAAAGCGTTGGCGAGCTCGACGCCGCAGACATAAAGCTCGAAACGCTCGGCGACTTCGGGCTGGCCCGGCTTGACCCGGGCCAGCGCCGCCTCGCTGACCGGATATTCGCACAGGATGGTGGCGCGGCCGGCACCCAGATGCGGCTCGACGCGTTCGACGAGGATGCGGCTGAAGATGTCGCTCCAGCTGTCGTCCGGCGCGGTGCGCACCCCGATCCGCGCTGCTTCCGACGCCAGCGCGGCTGCGTCACCCGCAGTCGCCAGCAGGGCAACGCCGGCGTGACGGCGGAAGGCGTCGTCGACAGTCAGCCGCTCCGGCTCGGCGAGCGGGTCGGCGCTCATGCCCCGCCAGCAAAACACCCTGGCGCCGGCTGTCTCGGCCGCGAGGGCCAGCAGCGCCGCGCAATCGACCATCAGCGCCTCGTAAGGGTCGTGCGCGCGATACCACTCCACCATGGTGAATTCGGGATGATGCAGCGCCGAACGCTCACGGTTGCGGAAGACGCGGGCAAAATCGACGATGCGTGTCTCGCCGGCGGCGATCAGCTTCTTGGCGGCGAATTCGGGCGAGGTGTGCAGGTAGAGCCGCCTCGGCGCTGCATCGAGCCCGATCAGATCGGTGGCGAAGGCGTGAAGATGGGTCTCGTTGCCGGGCGAGACCTGGAGCGCGCCGCCCTCGACCGTGACGAAGCCCTGCCGCGCGAACCAGACGCGCATGGCGTCGAGAATGGCGTTGCGCGCGAGCAGCATGGGCCGGCGACGGGCATGTTCGCCGCGGTCCCACCAGCGCCCCGAAGCGCCGGCGGCGGAAGAATGATCGACAGCCATGCGACAGGGCCCCGGCGCTCTTTTCTTTGGCGCAAAAACCTGTCAGTGACGCGCCCGATTTGTGATTTCAAGGCCGCGCCATCGTGGATCGCGGCCCATCGACGTTCCGAAAGGTTTCGCACGTGGCCAGAATCATTGCCAGCTCCGTCCGCAAGGGCAACATCCTCGACATGGATGGCAAGCTCTATGTCGTGCTCTCCGCAGAGAGCTTCTTTCCCGGCAAGGGCACGCCGACAACGCAGATCGACATGCGCCGACTCTCGGACGGCGTGAAGACATCGGTGCGGTACAAGACGACCGAGCAGGTCGAGCGCGCCTTCGTGGAGGACGTCGAGCACTCCTATCTCTACCAGGACGGCGACAACTTCGTGTTCATGAACCCGGAGAGCTACGAGCAGGTCACCGTCACGGCTGACGTCGTCGGCGACTACGCGCCTTATCTTCAGGAAGGCATGGTCTGCATCCTGTCGATGTTCGAGGGCACGGCGGTGGCAATCCAGCTGCCGGCGCGCATCACGCTGGAGGTCGTCGAAACCGAGCCGGCCATCAAGAACCAGACCGCCTCCTCCTCCTACAAGCCTGCCATCCTCAGCAACGGCGTGCGCGTGATGGTGCCGCCCCACATCACGCCGGGCACGCGCATCGTGGTGCAGACCGAGGACGGAACCTACGTCGAGCGCGCCAAGGACTAGGTGATTGAAGCCCTGACAGGCCGGACCGTCGATGACACGATGCCGGCCACCATGTCCGCGATCGCGAGCGCCGCGGTGAGCCCGGGGCTTTCGATGCCGAACAGCGTAACGAAGCCGGCAACGCCATGAGCGGTCGGGCCTTCGATCCTGAAATCGGGCATGGGCTCATCGGGCCCGTGGATCTTGGGCCGGACGCCGGCATAGTCGGGCGTCAGAGCACCGTCCGGCAAGCCCGGCCAGTAGCGGCGGATCGCGGCATAGAAGCTTGCCGCACGGGCCGGATCGACCTGCAGATCCTGATCGCTCTCGACCCATTCGACATCCGGCCCGAAACGCACGCGTCCGGCCAGATCGACGGTGGCGTGCACGCCCAGCCCCGCCGCCTCCGGCGTGGGATAAACGAGCCGGGTGAAGGGCTGGCGCCCGGTCAGCCCGAAATAGTGCCCCTTGGCGTAGGCCTGCCGCGGCAAAAGCTCGCGCGGATAGGCTGCAAGCGCCGCCGCCAGCGCGGGGGCGCCATGGCCGGCGCTGTTGACAACGGTGCGGGCCTGAAGCGCCATCGGGCTCGCCCCGCCGCATGCGACAACGAGCCCGCCAGGCTCGGCCCGCAACGCCGTGACCGGCGTCTCGAAGGCGATCATGCCGCCTGCTTCCTCCAGATCGCCTTGCAGCGACAGCATCAGCGCATGGGAATCGACG
>CAZDUL010000118.1:0-11622 GCA_964508635.1 uncultured Allobosea sp.
CTTCAGGTGCAGCGTGACGCGACCTTGGAGGCCGAGGCGCTCGACCTTCTCCTGCGCCAGCTTCAGCTGCTTCTCGGCAAGCGTCACGCCATGCGCCTCGACGCCGTAGTGCTGCGCAGCGTGGCACACGAGCGCCCCCCAGCCGCAGCCGATGTCGAGGAACCGGTCGCCGGGCTTGAGCCTGAGCTTGCGGCAGATCATGTCGAGCTTGTCGCGCTGGGCCCGCGCGATGTCGCCGTGATCTTCCGTGAAATAGGCGCAGGTATAGACCATCTCCGGGTCGAGAAAGAGCCGGTAGAAATCGTTCGAGACGTCGTAGTGATAGGCGACGTTGGCCTTGTTCGTGCTCGGCCTGCCGTCGCGGTCGATCTCGTCGCCCCGCACCGTATCGAGCACGCTCGGCGGGCCCCTGTCAGCGCTCCAGAACCGGCGGATGACGTCGAACACCGCACGCTTCGACACGGTGCGGATGGCGCGGGTCACCTTGCCCTCGGGCCTCGCCGCCGCGATGTCGAAAATGGTTCCGTTCTCCGCCTCGATCCGCCCGGCGACATGCAGCTTGATCAGCGTGTCGGCACGCGGGCGTCGCACGATGGAGGCGATCACGCCCTCATCCGCCAGCCGGATCATCAGGGCCTCGGCAGGCCAGCCGTGCGGCACGCGCGAGCCGTCCCACAGCAGGAAACCGATCTTCAGGCCAAGCCTGGCGTGGGCGTCTTCCAGCAGCGCCCTGATCGCGGCGAGCCGGCGTTGCGCCACGGCGCTGTTCCGGCCGGCCGGGGTCTCGAGGGTGGCGGGCATTCGCGAACTCCGCTGAAACGACGCGCGGCACCGGCGCGGCTGTCGGACCTGTCGGCCCGCAGGACCGGACATCGATCGCCGCTCTATGGCAGTTTCGGCGCAGGAGCAATCGGCTCGTCGGCCGGCCTCGGCACCGAGCAGGCGGCGGCGCCTCACCCGCCATCGCACCACCGCGCCCGCCGGGCGCGTTGCATCGGCCGCGCCAGATCGGCGGCCAGCAGCACGGCGGCGGGATCACGGCCCGCCGCATCGCGCACCGACGCCACCACCCGGCCGGCATACTTGTCGTGCCGGACGTCGCTGAGCAGCACCGGCCCGGCGGTGACCAGTTCCGACAGTTGCCGGCGCGCCCGTTCTGCCCGATCCCGGGCCTCGGGACAGGCCGCGCGACGCTCGGGCGCGTCGATGCCGGCCAGCCGCACGCGCGTCACGACGAAATGACCCAGCCACAGCGCCACGCGCGCCTCGAAGGTGTCTCCGTCGATGACCTTCAGCACATCCGCGCGATAGCGGTTGGGGATGTCGTGCGGCGCGCCGAGATCCGAATGCGGCTGGACAGGCGACACCGATGCCGCATCGCCCGACACGGTCGAGACCAGCGCGCCAGCTGGCTGGTCGGTCCGGGCCGGCGCGTCCGGCGGGGCCGCAAGCCCAAGCGCCAGGGCGGCAGCGCACGCCCCGATCACGGCAACCAGCGCAGCCCTATCCCCCCAGTCACCCCGGCGATGCAGGCCTTCGATCCGAACCACCATGATCGCGACCTAGAACATATACAGAACAAGGTCAACAGTCCTACCTTGGGTCTATCCTCCTGCAGTGGATGGTGTCGTCGGCGGTCAGAAGTCAGTGGTGAGGCCCTTGATCTCCCAGTCGTCATAGCGGACGGGATCCAGCCCGCCGCGACCGTCGCGTTCCGGCGTTGCGGCGAGTTCGGCAGCCCTGGCGTCGATCGCGGCGCGCCGTTCGGCCGCTTCCGCCAGCGCGCGCTGCGCCGCCGGGCTCAAGAGCTTGCCCGGCGCAGCGCCCGGTATGGCGCCCCCGGGAGAAGGGGGCTGGGCATGCTGGGCATGAACCGACGCGCTGGCGTCACCGATCCGATCCTCGTTCACGGCTCTCGTCCTTTAGCCTGGCCATGGCCGCATCTCCGGCGCGCCCGCGGCCATCCCGGATCAGGCGTCCAGAGCAGAGACCACCTCGCGCGCAAGGCTGCAGCCCAAGGACAGTCCATGCTTGCACGCACGCGCCTGCTATCACCATATAGGCACCTGTTCGACGCTTGTCGCGTCTGCCCGTTCGTGGAGTGCCGATGAACTACGTCAAGACCGCCATCCTTCTGGCCGGCATGACCGCGCTGTTCGGCGCGGTCGGCTTCCTTGTCGGCGGGCAGGGCGGCATGCTGGTTGCGCTGGGCATCGCGGCCGCGATGAACGTGTTCAGCTACTGGAACTCGGACAAGCTCGCGCTGCGCGCGCACAACGCGCAGGAGGTGGATGAGGCGACCGCTCCCGAGCTTTACGCCATGGTGCGCCAGCTCGCCGCGCGGGCACAGATACCCATGCCGCGTGTCTACATCATCCATGATCCGCAACCCAACGCCTTCGCAACCGGCCGCAACCCCGAGAACGCGGCGGTCGCTGCGACGACAGGCATCATGGAGCTGCTGACCTGGGAGGAACTGGCGGGCGTGATGGCGCATGAGCTCGCCCACATCCGCAACCGCGACACCCTGACCATGACCATCACGGCGACGCTCGCCGGCGCAATCTCGACCATCGCCAATTTCGGCATGTTCCTCGGCGGCTCACGGGAGCGGCCGAATCCGGTCGTGATGATCCTCGTCTCGATCCTGGCGCCAGTGGCGGCCATGATCGTGCAGATGGCGATCTCGCGCTCCCGCGAATACGAGGCCGACAGGCTGGGCGGCGAGATCTGCGGCAATCCGGTGTGGCTTGCCAGCGCGCTGGCCAAGATCTCCAACGGTGTCGCCGCGATTCCCAGCGAGAGCGCCGAGCGCCATCCGGAGACAGCGCACATGTTCATCGTCAACCCGCTGTCCGGCCAGGGCTTCGACAATCTGTTCTCCACCCACCCCAACACGCAGAACCGGATCGACGCGCTGATGCAGCAGGCGTCCGCCATGGGCATCGGCGGTGGTTTTGGAGGTGGCGGGTTCGGCGGCGGTTTTGCGCCAAGGCGCGGCCCATGGGGAGCGCAGGCCGGCGGCCGTCCTCGGGGGCCGTGGGGCTGATGGAGACGCAGGCGCCGGCTGCCACCGCGCAGGCCACGATCGCCGGACGCGCAGCCCACGCGCCGCGGCCCGGTATGGCCGCCCGGGCCCTCGCTGCGGAGGCGTTCCAGCGCACGCTGACCGCCCGCCAGCCGCTGGATGAGGTGCTTGACACGCTGATCGCCGGGTGTCCGTTTCCGGATCCGCGCGATGCGGCTCTGGCGCGCGCCATCGGCGCGGTTTCGTTTCGGTATCTTGGCTCCATCACGCACGCGTTGGAAACCCGCCTCGAAAAGGGCGCTGCATCCTTGCCGCGCCCTGTGCAGGCCGTGCTGGCAACAGCCGCCGCGCAAATCCTGTTTCTCGACGCGGCCGACCATGCGGCGATCGACCTTGCCGTGGAGCTGGTCGGACGCGAGCCGCGGGGTGAGCGTTTCAAGGGCGTCGCCAACGCCGTGCTGCGCCGCATCGCGCGCGAAGCCGATGCGATCCGGGCGGGATCGATCGCGCTTGAACTCGACACGCCAGCCTGGCTCATGGAACGCTGGAACAGGGACCATGGCGCCGAAGCCGCAAGCCGGATTGCGGCAATGCATCGGGAGGACATCGGCCTCGACATCACCGTCAAGGAGGATCCGCAAGGCTGGGCTGCGCGGCTCGATGCAGCGCTGCTGCCCAGCGGCAGCCTCAGGCTCGCGCGCCGCGAAGCGGTGGAGCGACTGCCAGGCTTCGCGGATGGAGCGTGGTGGGTGCAGGATGCGGCTGCCGCCGTGCCGGCGCGGCTTGTCGTGGCGAGGCCGGGAGAGCGCGTTCTCGACCTCTGCGCCGCACCGGGCGGCAAGACCATGCAACTGGCGGCTGCCGGCGCAGAGGTCGTGGCCGTGGATCGTTCGGCTGCACGCTTGCGACGGCTGATCGGCAACCTCGAGCGCACCCGACTGAGCGCCCGTGTCGTCACTGCGGATGCGCTGTCCTTCACGCAGGGCGGCTTCGACGCCGTCCTGATCGATGCCCCCTGCACCGCCACGGGCACGATCCGCCGCCATCCCGATATCGCCTGGATCAAGACACCGGAGGACGAGGCGAAGCTCGTGCTCCTGCAAGCCCGGCTGATCGACCACGGCATCACCCTGCTGAAACCCGGCGGGCGGCTTGTGTTCTGCACCTGCTCGCTGCAGGCCGCCGAAGGGGAACAGCAGGCTCGCGACGCGCTGGCCCGCAACCCGGGACTGGTGGTCGATCCGATCCGGCCCGAAGAGGTGGGTGTGGCCGAAAGCGTCTCGCCTGAGGGCTGGTTTCGCGCGCTTCCCTTCCATATCCTTGGCGAAACCGCACGAATGAGCGGTTGGGGAGGGTTCTTTGCCGCGCGCTTCCAGCGTCGCTCCGGCTCGGGCCCGATCTGAGGAACAGGCGCCGGACCGCGTGGCGGGATTGTCTCAACGCATCATGCTGCTGAAATGGGCGGCGTCCGATCTTGCGACCGCTCTCGGGATCGCAGGGCGCAGCGTGCTGGTGCGTCTGCCGGGGGGTGGCGTCCCGCGCTTCAAGGCCTTCATCATCGCCCCGCCCGAGCTTCGCACGGGCGACCCGACCGTGGCCAGCGACTTCTACGCCGGGCAGTATGCCTTCGCCGGCAAGATCGCTTTGAGCGAAGGGGCCTCGCCCTTCCTGATCGAGGCGCCAAGCCGGCCGTGGGCCGAGGCGCTCCATGCCTTCGGCTGGCTGCGCCACTTGCAGGCCGCACGCACGCCTCTGGCCCGCGACCACGCCCGCCAGCTTCTGATGGATTTCGTCCAGGGCCGGCATCGGCTGCGCGAGGAGGCCAGAAGTGCGCAGGTCACGGCCCGACGGCTACTGTCGCTGTTGACGCACTCGCCATTGTTGCTGGATGGCGCCGACTACGAGACCTACAGCGCCTGCCTGCAGGCCGTGCGCGCCGATACCGAGCGCCTTCTGGTCCTGCGCGGCGGAGGTCCGGCGCCGGAGACGCTGCTTTTGTCCCTGATCGCGCTCGTCATGGCCGGCCTGTGCGTTGACGGCGCAGAACGGCTGCAGCGGCGCTTCGGCGAAGAACTGGCGCTCGAACTGGACGAGCAGGTGCTGGCCGATGGCGGGCATCTCTCGCGCAATCCCCGCGTGCTCGTCGATCTCCTGCTCGACCTCCTGCCGCTCAGGGCAGCCTATGTCGCACGCAACATCGATCCGCCCGCGAGCCTGCTTGCCGCTCTCGATCGCATCGTGCCGCACCTGAAACTGCTCCGCCATCCCGATGGCGGACTTGCCATGTTCAATGGCATGGGCGACAGCCGGCTCGATGCGCTGGCCACCATCTTCGCCAGCCACGACACGACCGGCAGAGCGGCCACCAGCGCGCCGTTCACGGGCTACCACCGGCTGGAAGGCGGGCGCGCCGTGCTGATCGTGGACACCGGCCCGCCGCCTATGCCCTGCGCATCGCTGGAGGCCCACGCAAGCTGCGGCGCCTTCGAGTTCTCGACCGGGCGTCAGCGGCTGTTCGTCAGCTGCGGCGTGCCGGCAGCCGGCGGCACGCGGCTGCCGATCGCGCTGCGCTCGACGGCAGCGCACACGGCCGTGGTTGTGGATGACAGCTCGAGCGGGCGCTTCATCGCCCGCAAAGGCCTCGCTCGCCTCGTGGATGGGCCGACCGAGGTCCATCTGGCCGCGGAAACGCTTGCCGATGGCGAACGCCTCGACATCAGCCACGACGGCTATGCAGAGCGCTTCGGCTTGCGCCTGCGCCGCACGCTGACGCTCGCTGCCGACGGCTCAAGTCTCGACGGCACCGACCTGCTGGAAGCGGACGATGGCGCGGCCATCCCGCCGGCGCACGCCCGTTTTCACCTGCATCCACTGGTGCGAGCAAGCACGCAGGAGGAGGGCCTTATCCGGCTCGACCTCCCGGATGGAACCGTTTGGTCGTTCGGCGCAGGCGACGCGCCGGCGCTGCTGGAAGAGAGCATCTGCTATATTGGCGCCGAAGGGGCGCGCCGCACGCAGCAGATCGTCGTGCCGTTCGGCGGCGGGCAGCCCGCCATTCGCTGGCGCGTCGAACAGGCGACGCCCTGAACGCCTTACCGGTTCATCGACAGCTGCGCCCCCGATCGGGCGATCACGCCGCTCAGCGACGCACCGTCGTTCACCCTGAGCCGAGCCGCAACACTGCCGCCCGGCTGGTAGAGATAGACCTCGCCGTCTCGGTAATCCCAGGCCGTCACGCGGGAGAGCTCGCGATTGCTGCAGCCGCTGGCGTTGGCGCGGTAGAGGTCGAGCGCGGGCGAACTGGACAGCAGCACGCGACAGGTCCCGCCGGTCGCCTCGCGCGCCGTCCATGAGCCGATCACGTCGCTGCGCCCCGTGACCTGGCCTCTCCCGCCGGAGCGCTCCGTGCCTCCGAGCACGGCCACCTCCCTCGCGCCGCCTGATAGGGTCGGCGTCTCGATCTGCCGGGGCGCGGGCAGCGGTGTGGTCGGATCGGGCGGCTGAAACAGCGGGTCGGGCTGCGTTGCGTCCGGGGCCGTGCCGCCGGCTGCCGGCGGTGAGACGGGTTGCGCCTGCGACGCACCGGGCGGCGGGGGCAGCGGCTGCGTCTCGACCGGCGCGCTGGTGATGGGCGGCGCTGGCGGCAGGGCCGGTTCTGCGCGCACCGGCCCGACAGGCCGTGAACCGATGCCGCCGCCCGCGAAGCGATCCGCGCCGGCGCATGCGCCGAGCCCGCAGCACAGCGCCACGACTGCCGCCAGCCGCATCGCGGACGGCGCTTTCATCCCGTGCATCATGGCGGATCGAAGCCCCATCTGCGACGCCGGTCCAAGCGAGTTTTCAGGGCGATTGAAGCCCCGTTGCGGCCCGTCACGCAAGGGCCACGAACGGTCGGCTGCTCAGACCTGACGCGCCACCATCATCTTCTTGATCTCGGCGATCGCCTTGGCCGGATTCAGGCCCTTGGGACAGGCGTTCGCGCAGTTCATGATGGTGTGGCAGCGATACAGCCGGAACGGATCCTCGAGATTGTCGAGCCGCTCGCCGGTCGCTTCGTCGCGGCTGTCGATCAGCCAGCGATAGGCCTGCAGCAGCACCGCCGGACCGAGATAACGGTCGCCGTTCCACCAGTAGCTCGGGCAGGAGGTCGAGCAGCAGGCGCACAGGATGCATTCGTAGAGCCCGTCGAGCTTCTCGCGGTCCTCCTTCGACTGCTTCCACTCCTTCTCCGGCGCGGGCGTTACGGTCTTGAGCCAGGGCTCGATCGAGGCGTGCTGCGCGTAGAAGCGGGTGAGATCCGGCACCAGGTCCTTGATCACCGGCATGTGCGGCAGCGGGTAGATCGAGACCGCGCCCTTGGAGCCGCACTCGTCAATGCCCGTGGTGCAGGCCAGGCCGTTCTTGCCATCCATGTTCATGGCGCAGGAACCGCAGATGCCCTCCCGGCAGGAGCGGCGGAAGGTCAGCGTCGGATCGACCTTGTTCTTGATCCAGATGAGCGCGTCCAGCACCATCGGGCCGCAATCATCGCGGTCAACCTGGTAGGTGTCGATCCGCGGATTGGCCTTGTCGTCCGGGTTGTAGCGGTAGACCCGGAACGTGGTGGTGGACTTGGCACCCGCCGGCGCCGGCCAGGTCTTGCCTTCGGTCACGCGGGAATTGGTCGGAAGCTGGAACTGGGCCATGTTTCGATTGCCTCAATACACCCGCGCCTTGGGCGCGATGTATTCGATCTCGTTCGACATCGTGTAGGTGTGCACTGGCCGGTAATCGATGGCGACGGCCCGCTTGGTGTCGTCGATCCAGGCCAGCGTGTGTTTCATCCAGTTCTTGTCGTCACGCTCCGGATAGTCCTCGCGGGCATGGGCGCCACGGCTTTCGGTGCGGTTCTGCGCCGAGTCCATCGTGACCACGGCCTGGGTGATGAGATTGTCGAATTCGAGTGTCTCGATGAGATCCGTGTTCCAGATCAGCGAGCGATCCTTGACCGCGATGTCGGTGATGCCGGACCAGACCTCGTGGATCAGCCTGTGGCCCTCGTCGAGCACCTCGCCGGTGCGGAACACAGCGCAGTTGTTCTGCATCGTGCGCTGCATGCGGGCGCGCAGCTCGGCCGTCGGCGTGCCGCCGTTGGCATGCTGGTAGCGGGACAGACGCGACAGCGCCAGCTCCGAGTGCTTGTCGCTCAGTTCAGGCTGCTTTTCGCCGGGCGTCACCACCTCGGCGCAGCGCAAACCGGCCGCGCGGCCGAACACCACGAGATCGATCAGCGAATTGGATCCGAGGCGGTTCGCGCCATGCACCGACACACAGGCGGCCTCGCCGATGGCCATCAGGCCGGGCACGACGCAATCCGGATCGGCACCCTTCTTGGTGACAACCTCGCCGTGATAATTCGTTGGAATGCCGCCCATGTTGTAGTGCACGGTCGGCAGGACCGGGATCGGCTCTTTGGTGACATCGACGCCGGCGAAGATCTTCGCGCTCTCCGAGATGCCCGGCAGCCGCTCCGCCAGGATCGCGGGGTCGAGGTGATCGAGATGCAGGTAGATGTGGTCGGCGTTCTTGCCGACGCCGCGACCAGCGCGGATCTCCATCGTCATGGCGCGCGAGACCACATCGCGCGAAGCGAGATCCTTCGCGGAAGGCGCGTAGCGCTCCATGAAGCGCTCGCCGGCCGAATTGGTGAGATAGCCGCCCTCGCCGCGCGCGCCCTCGGTGATGAGGCAGCCGGCACCGTAGATGCCGGTGGGGTGGAACTGCACGAACTCCATGTCCTGCAGCGGCAGGCCGGCGCGCAACACCATCGCGTTGCCGTCTCCCGTGCAGGTGTGGGCGGAGGTGGCGGAGAAGTAGGCGCGGCCATAACCGCCCGTGGCGAGGATGGTCTGCTGGGCGCGGAAGCGATGGATGGTGCCGTCGTCCATCTTCAGCGCGACGACGCCGAGGCAGCGGCCCTCATCGCTCATCATCAGGTCGATGGCGAAGTATTCGATGAAGAACTCGGTCTGCGCGCGCAGCGCCTGGCCATAGAGCGTGTGCAGGATGGCATGGCCGGTGCGGTCGGCGGCCGCGCAGGTGCGTTGCGCGGTGCCCTTGCCGTAATGCGTGGTCATGCCCCCGAACGGGCGCTGGTAGATCTTGCCCGACTCCGTGCGCGAGAACGGCACGCCCCAATGCTCGAGCTCGTAGACGGCTGCCGGGGCGTTGCGCACCAGATATTCGATCGCGTCCTGGTCGCCGAGCCAGTCGGAGCCCTTGACGGTGTCGTACATGTGGAAGCGCCAGTCGTCCTCACCCATGTTGCCGAGCGCCGCCGAGATGCCGCCCTGCGCCGCGACCGTGTGAGAGCGCGTCGGAAACACCTTGGAGATACAGGCGGTTTTCAGACCAGCCTGGGCACACCCCACCGTCGCGCGAAGGCCCGCGCCGCCAGCGCCCACGACCACCACGTCGAAGGTATGGTCGGTTATGTCATAGGCCTTGCCTGTGGTAGCAGGAGCGGCGACGCCGTTGGTTCCGTTTGCAGCCATGTGCCTGTCAGCCTCCGAAGGCGATCTTGAGAATGGCGAAGACGGAAGCTGCCCCCACAGCCACCGTGAAGAAGGTATTGGCCATCACCGCGAGCACCTTGGCGCCCTCGGCATGAACGTAGTCCTCGATGATGGTCTGCATGCCGAGCCTCATGTGCACGAGGCCGGAAACGACGAACAGCAGCATGAGCAGCGCCACCACGGGATGCGACAAGGTGGCCAGCGCCGCTGCATAGGGCTTGCCGACAAGGGAGATGACGATTGCGATGAACGCGACGGCGAGCACCACATTCGCCACCGCGGTCACGCGCTGCAACCAGAAGTGCCCGGTGCCCGATCGTGCCGAACCGAGGCCCCGGACCTTGCCGAGCGGCGTGCGCATCGAGGATTGAGTCTGCATGGCCGTGTCTCCTCAACGCGCCGCGTAGGCCGCGATCCAGACCAGGACCGTGAGCGGCAGCGAGGCGAACAGGGTGTAACGGGCCAGCGCCATGCGCTCCTCGAGGCCGTAGCCCTTTCCGAGATCCCAGACGAAATGGCGGATCCCGCCCATCATGTGGTGCATCAGCGCGAACGTGTAGCCGAACAGCGCCAGCCGCCCGAGCCACGATCCCGCAACGGCCTGCGCTGTCTCGAAGGAGGCCTGACCCGACGCTGCCGCGAGCAGCCAGGTCGCCAGAAGCAGCGTGCCCGCATAAAGCGCCGCGCCCGTCGCGCGGTGGAGGATGGACATCGCCATCGTCCAGCTCCACCGGTAGATCTGCAGGTGCGGCGAAAGGGGCCGCGCGTGATCAGCCATGGCTGTTATCCCCAACCCGTTTTCTTCGGCCCGCGCAGGAACCTGATCGTCGGGCCAGCTTCGAAAGCGCTTTCGTGGTGCGGCATTAGCGAAAAAGCCAAGGGGTCGCAATGCGCCTTCCGTCGCGGGTGTGACAGAAATCGATTCTTGTCACCGAGCGAGACGCGACCTCAATCGCCTGCAGTCCAATCGATTGGATCACGTCCGGCAGCAGCAAGGAAGCGATTCACCCGGCTGAACGGGCGCGAACCGAGGAAATCGCCGCGCGCCGCCAGCGGCGAGGGATGGCTGCTCTCGATGACGAGATGGGAGCCCGCGATCAGCGGCGCGACAGCGCGTGCCTTGTCACCCCAGAGGATGAACGCCGTCGGATCAGGCCGCGCTGCAACGGCGCGGATCACGTCCCGGGTGAGGGACTGCCAGCCGTAGCGCAGATGGGACCCGGCGCGGCCCGCCTCGACGCTGAGCGAGGTGTTGAGCAGCAGAACCCCCTGCCGCGCCCATGCTGTGAGATCGCCGGACCGCCGCGGCGGCGCTGCAAGATCGCTCGACAGCTCGGCGAAGATGCGCCGCAGCGAAGCCGGCAGCCTGCCCCCTCCGACATAGGAGAACGCCAGCCCGTGCGCGTCCCCCGGTGTCGGATACGGGTCCTGCCCGAGAATCACGACCCGCAGAGCCGACAAAGGCGTCAGTTCCAGCGCACGAAAGACCTGTTCCGGCGCCGGCAGGATCGTCGCGCCCAGCGCCAGCCGCGCATCGAGACGCGAGACGACACGGGCCGCTTCACCCTCCCGGAAAAACGGCAGATCCCGCCAGCCATCCGCCACAGCCCGTGCAAGGAACGCATCCAGCGCCGCGCTGAAGGGCCCGGCGGCGAAGGCCGGGCCCGCGTTCATCGCCAGGGACCCCTCGCGCCCATCAGGGCCTGACCGTGATGCGGCCCTCGACCGTCGCGGTGATCTGGCCGAGCCTGCGGGCATGGCTCATCACATCGTTCGCCATCAGCTTGCCCTGCAGGTCGTCGCGCGGCGTGATAGGCGCCAACGCGGTGTAGCCATCGCCGCCGCGCAGCATGAAATCGTTCGTGGCGACGCGATACACCTTCGCCTCATCGAGCGGCTGGCCGCCGACCATCACCGACACGACACGCTGGCCGGGCGGCTGCTTCGGATCGTAGACCACCGTGAGCCCCGAGACCTGCGGGAAACGCCCCGCGCGCTGCTCGACCTGGGAAAAGCCGTTCTCCAGCGCCGCCTTGAGGG
>CAZDUL010000119.1:0-29368 GCA_964508635.1 uncultured Allobosea sp.
GAGGTGCAGAGGGTGTTGTACTTACTGTGCTCAGGCAGCCGCCGCGCAGGGGGGCCGCCGAGCAACCCGGCCGCCGGCACCGCCAGCCGGTCCTCGGGGAATGCCCGCGCCGCCAGAACAAGCGCAGCGACGGCACGCGCCGCGGCCCGCAGCGGACGGAGCCCGAGGCCGCCCGAGGCCGCCAGCAGCGACGCCGCCGGGGCGGCGATCAGCAGCGCGGCGAGGGGAAGCCCCGCCGGCTCGCGCGTGAAATCCGGCACGGCATGAGGGTCAGCCTCGCCGGGGATCCGCGGCACCGGCAGCCGCGAATAGAAGCGGACGCAGCGCGCCACCGCGAGGAAATAGCGCCCCGGAGCGGTGATCGGCCGATCGTCGCGGGTTGCATCATAACGGGCGTCGGTCATTGCTTGCGGGCGGCTCGGGTCACGCTGGAGAGGCGGCTTTACGATCGGAGCGGTAGCCTATAGCAGCGCAGACGATGCGGTGTCAGAGCCGCTGCGCCTCGCCAGTGCACACGCGGATTGTCCAGCATGAGCCTTTCCACCACAGGATTGCCCTTCGACGATGTCCGCGCCCTGATCCGCGCCATGCCTGGCCCGGACGAGGAGGCGGCGCGCATGGTGCAGGCGCGCGACCGGGACCTGACCAAACCCGCGGGCAGCCTCGGGCGGCTGGAGGAGCTCGCTGCCTGGATGGCCGCCTGGCAGGGCAAGGGCAAACCATCCTGCGATCGGCCGCTGGTCTGCGTCTTCGCCGGCAATCACGGCGTCGCCCGCCACGGCGTCTCCGCCTACCCGCAGGAGGTGACGCGCCAGATGCTGGAGAACTTCGCCGCCGGCGGCGCTGCGATCAACCAGATCTGCGCCACCTTCGATTTCGGCTTCAAGGTGTTCGACCTGGCGCTCGACATGCCAACGGAGGATTTTACCCGCGGCCCGGCCATGGACGAGAAGACGACGGTCGCCACCATGGCCTTCGGCATGGAGGCCATCGCGGGCGGTGCCGACCTTCTCATTCTCGGCGAGATGGGAATCGGCAACACAACGTCTGCGGCTGCGATCTATGCCGCGCTGTTTGGCGGCGGCGGCAACAAGTGGGCCGGGCGCGGCACGGGCGTGAATGACGACGCGCTGGCCCGCAAGATCCTCGCCATCGACACCGCGCTCGACCTGCACCGGACGGCGCTGGGAGACCCGCTGGAGGTGCTGCGGCGGCTCGGCGGGCGGGAGATCGCAGCGTTGTGCGGCGCGATCATCGCCGCGCGCCTGCAGCGCATTCCCGTGGTGCTCGATGGCTATGTGGTCACGGCCGCTGCAGCCATCCTGCACGCCATCGACCCACGCTCCATCGACCATTGCCTCGCCGGACACCTGTCCGCCGAAGGGCTGCACCGCGAGGCGCTGGTGCGCATCAACAAGGCGCCGCTGCTGGCGCTCGACATGCGACTCGGTGAAGCCTCGGGTGCGGCGCTGGCGGCCAGCATCATCAAGGCGGCTGTCGCCACGCACAACAACATGGCGACGTTCGAACAGGCGCAGGTCTCACGGAAGGGTTGAGCGGAGGCTCGCCAGCCCCCGTTGCTCGTCGCGGGTGCCAACCTGACGAAGCGGCCGGCGGCGCGGGACTTACACCGTTCGTTTGAGCGATGCAGCGCCGACCAGCGCGACAATCGCACCAAGACCGCAGGAGAACAGCGCCGGCAGGAGGTCATTGCGGGTTGGCGGAAAGCCCGCCATCACCAGCACGAACAGGCCGATGAAGGCACCGAGCGCCATCACCACCACGTTCATCAGAACGCCGAGGCTCAGCCGCTCCATCAGAACGTCGGCGATCCATGCCATGATCACGAACAGGGCGCCTGCGACGCTACCGACCAAGAAGAGATCGGTTGCATCAAGGCTGCGCCAGCCGATGGCGTTCAGGAATGTCGCGAGCATCGCCTGCTCTCCGCACGGACACATAGCAGAATACGTGGCAATCGATGACAAAGCGTGAATCCGCACGGAACCGCGGGCGACCATCGCGCCGCGCCATTCCCGCTCAGAATCCGTCGAGCGCCTCGGCCGTGCGCGGCCGGGGGCGACGGTGATCCTGTATGGCCCCGTTGAGCTCGGCCCCCAGCAGGAAGATCGCGGCCAGCATGTAGAGGAAGACCAGCGCGATCATCGCGGTGGCCAGCCCGGCATAAGTCGTGACATAGGCGCCGGCGAAGCCGTCGAGATAGGCACCGAACAGCAGGCCAGCGATCAGCCAGCAGACAAGCGTGAACAGGATGCCGGGCCAGAGCTGGCCGAGCGGCATGTGGCCGCCCGGCAGCAAGGTGTGCGCCATCACCAGGGCTGCGGCGACGAGCGCCGTGGCCAGTCCCAGCCGCCCGAGCGCCAGCACCACGTTGAAGGGCTCGAGCCATGGCGCCAGCCAGACCAGCCAGCGCCAGCCGAGCGGGAACAGCACGATCAGGAAGGCGAAGGCGATCATGGCGAGCGCCGCCGCCACGACATAGCCGATCGATTCAATCCGGGTGATCCACCAGGCCCGCCACTCATAGGCCTCGTAGGCGCGGTTCAGCCCGATCCGCAGCGCCTCGACGCCGGAGGAAGCGAAATACAGCGAAAGAACCGCGCCCAGGGCCAGCGCATCGCGCCGGAAACCTGTCAGCACGGAGCGGATCTCGTTGGCGATCGGCTCCGCCACCTCCCGGGGCCAGGCTTCCAGAAGAAGGCCTGCGACTTCGTTGGCGAGCTCTTCCGAACCGAACAGGCCGGCCAGTGCGGTGACCAGTATCAGGAAGGGAAACAGCGACATCAGCACCGACAGGGCGATGTGGCTCGCAATCGCCCAGCCATCATGGGCGATGAACCGTTCGCCAGCTGCGATCAGATGCCGATGAAACCGCACGCGCCGACAATAGCCCCCGTGGGGATCCTTGCCTTGCTCGTTGCCTGCGGCAGGGCCCGGAACCTGTTGCGATGACGAACGGTGGAGAGATGGCCTTGCGGAGCATGGCTTGCAAGCCGCACCCGGCGACAGACGCGCGACCTCAGCCACGCCCCTCGCCGAACTGGAGCGCTGCCAGGCGCGCATAAAGCCCGCCGCGATGCACCAGCTCATCGTGACGGCCTTCCTCGACGATCCGGCCCTTGTCCATCACCACGATGCGGTCGGCGGAGAGAATGGTGGCAAGCCGGTGCGCGACGACCAGCGTGGTGCGCGTCTGCATGAGCCCCTTCAGCGCGATCTGCACCGCGCGCTCGCTTTCGGCGTCGAGCGCGGAGGTCGCCTCGTCGAGCAGCAGGATCGGCGCATCCTTCAGGATGGCGCGGGCAATGGCGAGGCGCTGGCGCTGCCCGCCCGACAGCGTGACGCCGCGTTCGCCCAGCGGCGTGGAATAGCCTTCGGGCAGGGTGCAGATGAAATCATGGGCGGCGGCGAGCTCGGCGGCGCGGCGCACCTCCTCGTCGCTGGCGTCGGGGCGGCCATAGCGGATGTTGTCGGCCGCCGACGCCCCGAACACCACCGGGTCCTGCGGCACGAGCGCGAAGGCGCGGCGCCAGTCGGCCGGGTCGGCGCTGGTCGAGGCGATGGTGTCGACCGTGATGACCCCGGCCTGCGGATCGTAGAAGCGCAGGGCGAGCTGCAGCACCGTGCTCTTGCCGGCGCCCGACGGGCCGACCAGGGCGATGCGCTCGCCGGGCCGGACATCGAGCGTGAAGCCGTCCAGAGCGCTGTCCTCGCGTCCGGCATAGCGGAAACTGACATCGCGGAAGGACAGCGCGCCCCTTATGCGGGCTGGCAGCGGAGCCGGGTTCGGCGGCGGGGCGACGGCAGGCCGGGTGGCGAGCAGTTCGCCCAGCCGCCCGGCCGCGCCCGCCGCGGCCTGGATCTCGCCATAGACCTCCGAAAGCTGGCCGAGCGCGCTGGCTGCGAAGACCGCGTAGAGCACGAACTGCGACAGCCGTCCGCCGGTCATGTCGCCGCGCAACACATCGGTCGCCCCGGTCCAAAGCACCCAGACGACGCTGGCGGAGACCAGGAAGATGCCCATGCCCGACAGCCAGGCGCGCGATGCCGTGGAGAGGCGCGCCGCCTCGTAGGCGTTCTCGGCGGCCTGCGCATAGCGCCGCGTGGTCTCGGCTTCGGCCCCGAAGGCCTGCATGATGCGCGCTGCGCCGATGGCCTCGGTGGCGTAGGCCGAGGCTTCGGCCAGCTTGTCCTGCGCTATCCGCGACCGCTTGCGCACGCCGCGCCCCGACAGGACCAGCGGCAGGACGATGAGAGGAATCGCGCCCAGCACCAGAAGAGACAGCCGCGGGCTGGTGATGATCATCATCACGGTGGCGCCGGCGAAGAGGAGGATATTGCGCAACGCGATCGAGGCCGAGGCGCCGAAGGCCGACTGGATGCGCGTGGTGTCGGCCGAGAGCCGCGACACGATCTCGCCGGAGCGGGTGCGGTCGTAGAAGGCGGCGTCGAGCGTGGTGAGGTGGCGGAACACGTCCTGTCGCACCGACGCCACGATGCGCTCGCCCAGCGTGATGACAAGGTAATAGCGCGCCGAACTCGCCAGTGCGAGAACGGCGACGACGCCGATCAGCGTCATGAAATACAGATCGGCCCTCGTGCTGTCGCCGGTCCCGAAGGCGGTGTCGATCACGCGGCGCACGGCGAGCGGCAGGGCGAGCGTGGCGAGCGACGCCACCACCAGCGCGGCGAGTGCGCCGAGGATGCGACCGCGATGGCGCAGGGCGTAGGGCGCAAGCGCCTTCAGCGCCGAGAGCGGCGCCTTTTGCGCATGATCATCGGCTGCAGCGTCCGGCGCGTCAGGCGTGGGACGTGAACGTGGACGTCGCACCTTGCGCCTCCCTGTCCGTTCGGCTATAGCCCGCCGGCTTCACGAGACATGATCGCACGTCGGGTCGCAAGCCGTGGTGATACGGCTCAGGAACAGGCGTTGCGCGAGGAGAACCCCCATGAAGGATGCGATCCATCCGGACTACCACATGATCAAGGTCGTCATGACCGACGGCACCGAGTACATGACCCGCTCGACTTACGGCAAGGCAGGGGATGTGCTCAACCTCGATATCGACCCCAAGACCCATCCGGCCTGGACCGGCGGTTCGCAGACCCTGATGGATCGCGGCGGGCGTCTGTCGCGCTTCAACTCCAAGTTCGGCAATCTCAGCTTCGGCAAGAAGTGAGACCTGGTTCAAGGCCGATCCAGTCGATCGACCATGGCCCCGCCAGACCCATCCCGCTGACCCGGGCCCGGCCGCAAGCCGGGCCCTTTGCGTTGGCGGGCCTCCTTGCGCGCCCATCGAAAGTCTCTCTCGACGCGCAGGCTTTGCCATGGTTCTCGAAAGCCCAAACGACAAGCTCCATCGAGGAAACGCCATGACCAACTCCGTCCAGAACCAGCGCCTTGCGCAGGACGAGCCGACTGCGGGCGGCTACCACGCCACCTATGCCGCGTGGCGCGCCGATCCGGAGCGTTTCTGGCTCGAAGCGGCGGCGGCGCTGGCGTGGACGCGAGCGCCTTCGCGCGCCTTCGACAAGACGCTCGGCACCTATGGGCGCTGGTTTCCCGATGGTGTCTGCAACACCTGCCACAACGCCATCGACCGCCATGTCGCGGCGGGGCGGGGCGATCAGACCGCGCTGATCTACGATAGCCCGGTTACCGGCACGGTGCGGCGCTACAGCTATGCCGAACTGCAACAGGAGGTTGCGACGCTTGCGGCCGTGATCGCCGGACATTGCGTCGGCAAGGGCGACCGCGTCATCATCTACATGCCGATGGTCCCGGAAGCGGCCTTCGCGATGCTGGCCTGCGCGCGCCTTGGCGCGATCCATTCGGTGGTGTTTGGCGGCTTCGCCGCTCACGAGCTCGCGACCCGCATCGACGACGCCGCGCCGAAGCTGATCCTGAGCGCCTCCTGCGGCATCGAGGTGCAGCGGATCGTGGCCTACAAGCCGCTGCTCGACGCGGCGATCGCCGAGGCGCGTCACAAGCCCGATGCGTGCCTCGTGCTGCAGCGCCCGCAATGCGAGGCGAGCCTCGTGGTGGGTCGCGATCACGACTGGGCGCAGGCCGTGGCGGACGCGAAGGCTGCGGGCTGGACGGCGGACTGCGTGCCCGTCGCTGCGACGGACCCGCTCTATATCCTTTACACCTCCGGCACGACCGGCAAGCCCAAGGGCGTGGTGCGCGACCACGGCGGCCATATGGTGGCGTTGGCCTGGTCCATGCGCGGGCTCTATGGCATCGCGCCCGGAGAGGTGTTCTGGGCGGCGTCGGATGTCGGCTGGGTGGTCGGCCATTCCTACATCGTCTACGCGCCGCTGCTCGCCGGCTGCACCACCGTGCTCTATGAGGGCAAGCCGGTCGGGACGCCCGATCCCGGCGCATTCTGGCGGGTGATCAGCGAGCACAATGTGGCGGCTCTGTTCACCGCGCCGACGGCGTTCCGCGCCATCAAGAAGGAAGACCCGAACGCCGAGCACCTCAAGCGCTACAGGCTCGGCGCTTTCCGCGCGCTCTTCCTCGCCGGAGAGCGCGCCGACCCGGACACGGTGAAGTGGGCCGAAGACATCCTGAAGGTGCCGGTGATCGACCACTGGTGGCAGACGGAAACGGGCTGGTGCATCGTCGGCAACCCGGTGGGCCTCGGCCTGTTGCCGGTCAAGCACGGCTCTCCGACCGTGCCGATGCCG
Source organism: uncultured Allobosea sp. (assembly GCA_964508635.1). Taxonomy (GTDB): domain Bacteria; phylum Pseudomonadota; class Alphaproteobacteria; order Rhizobiales; family Beijerinckiaceae; genus Allobosea. Next base: position 6,715 of record CAZDUL010000119.1, read on the forward strand.
GGCTATGACGTGCAGGTCGTCGACGAGGCCGGCCAGCCGGTCGAGCCCGGCCGGATGGGTTCGATCGTGGTCAGGCTGCCCTTGCCCCCGGGCGCGCTGCCGACCCTGTGGAATGCCGACGAGCGCTTTGTCGAGAGCTATCTCAGCGAGTTCCCCGGCTACTACAAGACGGCGGATGCGGGCTTCATCGATGCGGACGGCTATGTCTACATCATGGGCCGCACTGACGACATCATCAACGTCGCCGGCCATCGTCTTTCGACCGGAGGCATGGAGGAGGTTCTGGCCGGGCATCCGGCCGTGGCGGAATGCGCGGTGATCGGCGTCGCCGACAGCCTGAAGGGCGAGGTTCCCTGCGGCTTCGTGGTGCTGAAATCGGGGGTGACCACGCCGACCGCCGACATCGAGGCCGAACTTGTCGCCCGCGTGCGCGATCAGATCGGGCCAGTGGCGGCGTTCAAGCGTGCCATCGTCGTGTCGCGGCTGCCGAAGACGCGCTCGGGCAAGATCCTGCGCGGCACCATGAAGAAGATCGCCGATGGCCAGCCCTGGACCATGCCGGCGACGATCGACGATCCCGCCATTCTCGACGAGATCGCCGCCGCGCTGAAGGCGCACGGCGTGACAGGATGAAGGCGGTGGACCTTGACTGTGCGGTCGTTGCGGGGCCGCCTCAGGCGTCCCCGTCCTCGTTGGTGCGCTTCAGCTGCTTGAGCTTAGCGAAGACGCTGTCGGCGTCGTAGGTCTCCGGTTGGCGCGGCGGCTCCGGCTCGGCTGGCGCGGTCGAAACGTCGGGCGCGAGCAGCGTCTGGCCGGCTTCCGGATCGAGCTTCGGCTTGTCCTTGGCGGCGCGCGCAACCTCGAAGTCGAGGTCGATCTGGGAGCACAGGCCGAGGCTCACGGGATCCATCGGCTGGAGCTGCGCTGAGTTCCAGTGCGTGCGGTCGCGGACCTGCTGGATGGTGTGTTTCGTGGTGCCGGCCAGCCGCATGATGGCGGCGTCCTTCAGCTCGGGATGGTTGCGCAGCAGCCACAGGATGGCGTTCGGCCGGTCCTGGCGCTTCGACACCGGGGTATAGCGCGGCCCGCGGCTGCGCTTGATTTCGGGAACCCGCACCTTGGGCTCGGCAAGCCTGAGGCGATGCTCGGGATTGGCCTGCGCCTTCTCGAGCTCCTCGCGGGTGAGCTGGTTGGTGCTGATCGGATCGAGGCCCTTGATGCCGGCTGCGACTTCCCCATCGGCAATGCCTTTGACCTCGAGCGGGTGCAGCTTGCAGAAATCGGCGATCTGCTCGAACGACAGCGAGGTGTTCTCCACGAGCCAGACGGCAGTGGCCTTCGGCATGAGCGGCGCGGCTTGAGACATCGACGGACCTCCTCGACGGCACGCGGTCGTGTACGGCGTGCCGGTGCATCCTTCATGGCATGGGCTCTCAGGCTCCGAACCGGTGGTGCCCGACCGGAGCGTTCACGACACGAAGGTGATGGGAACAGCGTGGATATAGCGGCAAGCCGGCAGGCTGTCCATCGGCCGCTTCGCCGCAGCGTCATGGCCGGGCCTGGACCAGGCCACCCCCGCGGCTTTGGCGTCGCTCGTCCCATGCGACCGGGAGTCGGCGGGTCGAGCCGGCCGATGCCCGGCATCATGGCGCCCATCATGGCGCGAGCGGTGACAGCGGACGCCCGTTTTCCTATCTTCGGCGACGGGGCCGCCCGAAGGAGCAAGCCGATGAACCTCGACGAAGACCGACCGCAAAAGCCGACCGCTCACGAGATCGGACAGGACCTTTCCCTGCTGTCGATCGAGGATATCGCTGCGCGCATCGCGCTGCTGAAGGCCGAGATCGTCCGGCTCGAGGAGGCGCGGGCGAAGAAGCTCGCCTCTCGCAACGCGGCCGAGTCCGTCTTCAGGATTTGAACCCCGCTTCGCATCGGCCATTGTGTCGAAACGGGACGGTAAAGGCGTGGTTGATTGGCACAACGAGCGGCGAGCGGTTCTCGTTGACGATCCGTTTGCCCTTAACCGCTCCTTAAGGTCTGCGCGTTAGAGGTCATGGCGTCCGGTTTCTGGACCTCGAGTGGCTCCCGTCACTCTGTTTGACGCCTCCCTGTTAGACCTTCGAGCCGCTGCTTCAGCGGCTCTTTTTTTGACCCGAGACAGCTGTTAACCCTAACGGATCGTGAAGGCTGCACGTCCGGCGTTTGGCGCTATCCTTGCGGGCAGGAGTTGCCAGCCATGCCGCTGTACCGTTTCGGGACAGAGGCGGAGCGTTAGCGTCCCTGTCAGCGAGTTGCCCCATGCGTGACCCCCAGACCTCCCCCGCCATTCCGTTCGGCCCGAGCTTCGTGTCGTCCGATGCCTTCCGGACGATGTTTCGCGAGGGCATGCTGATGGTGGAGGATGCGGCGGCCTATCTCGACGGCCCGGGCCGCGAGGAATCGCGGATGCTGGCGCGCGATGTCGCCTTGGCCTACGCCACCGAGAGCATGCGGCTGACGACCCGGCTGATGCAGATTGCGTCCTGGCTGCTGGTGCAGCGCGCGGTGGCGGAGGGCGAGATCACGCCGGAGCAGGCCCGCACCGAGAAGAACCGCGTGCGGCTCTCCGACATGTCGCCGACGTCTTCGGCGCAGACCTTCGCGCTGCTGCCCGAGCGTCTTCGCCAGCTGATCGACGCCTCGTTGCGGATGCAGGCACGCGTGCTGCATCTGGAGGCCCAGTTCGCCGCCGAACCCGGACACATGCCGGCGCCTTCGGATCAGCCCGGCGGCGTCGCGAACCAGCTCGAACGGCTGCGCAACGCCTTCGCGCGCTGAGGTCTGATTCCTGCAAGAGCACTTGCAGTTGTCGTCGCGGTGACGGCAAGGTGACAGGGTGCGTCGTCCGGTCCTGGGCGGCGCGACTCCGTCGTCGTCGCCTTCACCGAGCCGCTTTTGCCGCCGCTTCTCCTGTCGCCCGAATTCTGGATCTACGGCTCCCTCGCGGTGGCTGCCTTCGGGCTGTCGAAGGGAGGCTTCGTCGGGCTGGCGGTGCTTGGGCTGCCTGTCTTCGCGCTGGCGCTGCCGCCGCTGACCGCGGCGGCCATCATGCTGCCGGTGCTGATGGCGCAGGATGTCGTCACCATCTGGGCCTTCCGCAAGACGATCGACTGGCGCTCCTTTGTCGTGCTGCTCGTCGGCTGCCTGATCGGCACGGCGGTCGGGGCCTACACGGTCAGCTTCATCTCGGAGGCGGGGTTGAAGCTGATGATCGGCTTCATAGCCTTGATCTTCGCGGCGAACTGGCTGGTGCGGCGGCTGATCGGCCAGCCCGAAGGTCCGCCCTATCGGGCGCCGGACGGGGTTGGCGTGTTCTGGGGATTCTGGTGCGGGCTGACGAGCTTCGTTGCCCATGCCGGGGCACCGCCGGCGCAGATCTACATGATGCCGCTCAGGCTCAGCCCCGCCGTCTTCGCCGGCACGCTGGGCTGGCTGTTCTTCATCGTCAACATCGTCAAGCTCTGGCCCTATCTGCAGCTCGGGCTCATCACGACGGAGACGCTCATCGGCTCGGCGGCGCTGTTGCCGGTTGCAGTGGCGGGCAATCTGTTCGGGATCTGGCTGGTCAGGCGCATCACGGTCGCCCGGTTCTACCCGCTGATCTATGCCATGCTGCTGCTGGTCGGCCTGAAGCTCACCTGGGATGGCGTGTCAGGTCTGCTGTGACGGCGTCATGGGCAGCGGCCTTGCCCTTGCCGAAGCCGCACCGCGTCGTAGGATCGCAGCGAGAAAGCCGGCAAGGCTTCAGGATCTTCAGGGAAGGAACCCCGGCATGTCACAGGCTGCCTATGCGCTCGATCTCGATCGCAATCCGGCGAACCATCAGCCGCTGACGCCGATCGGCTTTCTCGAACGGGCGGCGCAGGTGTTCCCCGACCACACCGCCATTATCCACGGCGCGCGGCGAACCACCTATGCCGCGTTCTACGCGCGGGCGCGCCGGCTGGCTTCGGCGCTCCATCGGTTGGGCATCCGCCGCGGCGACACGGTGGCGGTGATGCTCGCCAACACGCCGGCGATGCTCGAATGCCACTACGCGGTGCCGATGCTCGGCGCGGTGCTGAACACGCTCAACACCCGGCTTGATCCGCCGATCATCGCGTTCTCGCTCGACCATGGCGAAGCGAAGGCACTCATCACCGACCGCGAATTCAGCCGGACGATCGCCCCTGCACTGGCTGCGGCCGCCGCAAGGCCGATCGTGATCGACTACGACGATCCTGAATATCAGGGGGCCGGCGAGCGGCTGGGCGATCACGACTACGAGGCGCTGATCGCGGGCGGCGATCCGGATTTCGCGTGGTCGCCGCCAGAGGACGAGTGGGACGCGATCGCGCTCAACTACACATCTGGCACCACCGGCGATCCCAAGGGTGTGGTCTACCATCATCGCGGTGCCTACCTGCTCGCCACAGGCAATGTCGTGACCTGCGCCATGGGGCGCCACCCGGTCTATCTGTGGACGCTGCCCATGTTCCACTGCAACGGCTGGTGCTTCCCGTGGTCGCTGTCGCTGGTGGCGGGCACCCATGTCTGCCTTCGCCAGGTGCGGGCGAAGGCGATGTACGACGCCATCGCCGATCATGGCGTGACCCATCTGTGCGGCGCGCCGATCGTGATGTCGACGCTGCTCAATGCGCCGGAGCACGAGAAGCGGGCGCTGCCGCACGTCGTGCAGTTCTTCACGGCTGCCGCGCCGCCGCCGGAGGCGGTGCTGGCTGCGATGGCCGAGGCCGGCTTCAACGTCACCCATCTTTATGGTCTCACCGAGGTCTACGGCCCGGCCGTCGTGAACGAGTGGCATGCCGAATGGGATGACCTGCCCGCGCCAGAGCGCGCCGCGCTGAAGGCGAGGCAGGGCGTGCGCTATGCCTCGCTCGAGGCGCTCGATGTTCTCGACCCCGAGACCATGGTGCCGGTGCCGGCCGACGGCGCCACGCTCGGCGAGGTCATGTTCCGCGGCAACGTGGTGATGAAGGGCTACCTCAAGAACCCGTCCGCCACGCGGAAGGCCTTCGCCGGCGGCTGGTTCCATTCGGGCGATCTCGGCGTGAAGCACCCGGACGGCTACATCCAGCTCAAGGACCGCTCGAAGGACATCATCATCTCGGGGGGAGAGAACATCTCGTCGATCGAGGTGGAGGATGCTCTCTACAAGCACCCGGCGGTGCAGGCGGCGGCCGTCGTTGCCAAGCCAGATGACAAATGGGGCGAAACCCCCTGTGCCTTCATCGAACTGAAGCCGGGCGCCAGTCTCTCAAGCGACGAGGCCATCGCGTGGTGCAGGGCGCACCTGGCGGCCTACAAGTGCCCGCGCCATGTCATCTTCACCAGCCTGCCGAAGACCAGCACCGGCAAGATCCAGAAATTCGTGCTGCGCGAGATGGCGAAAGCGGTGTGAGCAAACAAGGCGAGTCACCGCCCCGCAAGACAATGGCCGGGCTCCCCGTGGGGCGCCCGGACGACCCGTTCGACAAGCCTGAATGGGCGGGCTCGGCGCAGGGCCTCATCAGTGCAATGTCTTCTCCGCGCGGCCCATCGAGGATTTCAGGCGGGCGATCTCATCCTTGAGCTGGAGCTTCCTGCGCTTCATTTCCGCAACTTCGGCGTCTGATGCGGACGGCCGCGCCAACGCTTCGGACAGGGCGCTTTCAAGCGCCTGATGCTTGCGTTCCAGTTCCGCGAGATGAGATTGCAGCGACATCGAGCACCTCCGTGTTGCAGATGACAACTTGCCAGCATGACCGATGCGGAGCCGGCTGTCGAATCGCAGACGTGCACCGCAACATCACCGAACGGGCGGCGTGCCGTCCGGGCCGAACGCGGCTCGGCACGGCTTGTGGGCCGAAAGATCTTGTGGCGCCGATCCGACAGGCCTAGCCTTGACGATTATTGCGGCGAAAAACCGGGCGCTCGGAATGATGCGGTTTGATCTGGACGAGGAGCGGCGCGTGGCACTCGAGGCGGAGCTGCACCGCCTGCGCCAGGAGCACGGTGATCTCGACGCCGCCATCGGCGCCCTCGAGAAGATGCCGATGGTCGACCAGATCCAGATCATGCGACTGAAGCGCCGCAAGCTTTATCTGAAGGATCGCATCCATCAGATCGAGGATCAGCTGACGCCCGACATCATCGCCTGAGCGATCGCTCCGGCAGGCGTCGTCAACGCGACAACCGTCCGCGGCGCGACTTGTCGAAATAGAGGTCGGCATCGGCCCGCGCATAGAGCGCGTCGGCGGTGTCCTCCCGGTCGCTGACCGCGACGCCGACCGACAGGCCGATCAGCTGCCGGACATCCGCGTCGACGCCCGTGAGCATCGACAGGGCCGCCTGGATCGCGCGCGCCTTCTCGCGCGCCTGGGCTTCGTCGGCTCGCCACAGAAGGATGGCGAATTCGTCTCCGCCGAGCCGCGCCAGCACGTCAGAGCCGCGGATCTGGGCCCGGATCGCCTCGCTCGCAGCGCGGATGACCGCGTCGCCCGTCGGGTGGCCGAACCGGTCGTTGACGCGCTTCAGGCCGTCGAGATCGGCCATGATCAGCGCGAACCTGTCGCCATAGCGCTCGGCATGGGAGAGCGCGCGCTCCAGCTCCCGGCGGAAGCCTCGCCTGTTCAACGCGCCGCTTGCCTCGTCGATATGGGCCAGCGCCTCGAGCCGCGCGATCTCGGCCCGCGCCTGCTGCAATTCGGCCTCGAGGCGCCGGATCTCGCCTGCAAGCGCCTCGACCGCCGGCAGCGTATCGTCCTCCCCTTGCACAGCCAGACCCCCGTTTTCCGACGGCGCGACTGCGGAGCCCAACATCGGGCGCGACTTGTCGCAACGCAGCACAGGCGGTATGCCGCAAGACCGACCGGGGGAACAGTCGAACATGAGTCCACAGCCGCCTGTTGCCATCATCATGGGCAGCCAGTCGGATTGGGCCACAATGCGACATGCCGCCGCCACGCTCGACGCCTTGGGCATCGCCCATGTGGCGAAAATCGTGTCGGCTCATCGCACGCCGGACCGGCTGGTCGCCTTCGCCAAGGGCGCGAAGGCGCAAGGATACAAGATCATCATCGCCGGTGCCGGCGGCGCAGCGCATCTGCCCGGCATGACGGCAAGCATGACCCCGCTGCCGGTGTTCGGCGTGCCGGTGGAGAGCAAGGCCCTGTCGGGTGTCGACAGCCTTCACTCCATCGTCCAGATGCCGGCGGGCATCCCCGTCGGCACGCTGGCCATCGGCAAGGCCGGCGCGATCAATGCGGCCCTGCTGGCGGCAGCCGTGCTGGCATTGGGCGACGAGTCGCTCGCAGCCCGGCTCGATGCCTGGCGCGCCGCACAGACAGCCTCTGTTGCGGAGCAGCCTGTCGATGAGGGCGCTGCCTGATGGTCGCCGCCGCGACACGCCGGCTGAAGCCGGGCGACACGGTCGGGATCCTGGGCGGCGGGCAGCTCGGCCGGATGCTGGCGTTGGCGGCGGCCCCGCTCGGCCTGAGGTGCCATGTCTTCGCCCCCGAAAGTGATTCGCCCGCCTTTGACGTCTCGGCTGCACGCACCGTTGCGGCCTATGACGATAGCGCGGCGCTCGAGCGCTTCGCGGCTGCGGTCGATGTGGTGACCCTCGAATTCGAGAATGTCCCGGTCGAGGCGGTCGGGTCTCTTGAGCGTCTCGTGCCCGTGAGGCCCGGGGCCCGGGCGCTCGCCGTGGCGCAGGACCGGCTCGCAGAGAAGAGTCTGGCCCAGCGCCTCGGTGCCGGAACCGCGCCCTTCGCATCGGTGGCAACCCGCGCCGACCTCGACGCCGCGCTGGCGCGTATCGGCACGCCGGCGGTGCTGAAGACCACGCGCTTCGGCTATGACGGCAAGGGCCAGGCGAGGATCGTGACGCCAGCCGACGCGGACGCCGCCTTCGCCGCAATGGCAGGACGCGACGCCATTCTCGAAGGGTTCATCGCCTTCCGAAGGGAGGTGTCCGTGGTGGCGGCGCGCGGGCTCGATGGCGCGTTCGCGCCCTTCGCCGTCACGGAGAACGAGCACCGCCACCACATCCTGCACCGCTCGGTGGCTCCGGCCGGAATCGCCCCGGCCACGGCAGCGCGCGCCATCGCGATCGCACGCGCCATCGCCGAAGATCTGGCCTATGTCGGCGTGCTCGGCGTCGAGTTCTTCGTCAACGGCGAGGGCGCGGATGAGACGCTTCTGGTCAACGAGATCGCGCCCCGCGTGCACAATTCCGGTCACTGGACCATGGACGGCGCCGTGACGTCGCAGTTCGAGCAGCACATCCGTGCAGTGGCCGGCTGGCCGCTCGGCCCGCCCGATCTGATGGCGCGCGGGGCGGAGATGCTGAACCTCATCGGCGACGACGCGGATGGCTGGCTGGAGCTGATTGCCGATCCAACCGCGCGGCTCCATCTCTACGGCAAGGCCCAGAGCCGCCCCGGCCGCAAGACGGGCCATGTGAACCGGCTGCTGCGCTGACGGACGGCAGAGGGGCTCCTACTCTCCGGCCACTCCGATCTTGTCGGCGAGCGGCGACGGCGTGCTCTCGCCCTCGGCCTTGCGATCGGCGCCGGCGAGATACTGGGCGCGGGCCAGCGCGGCGAACCGGCCGCCCTGGGCCACCAGCTCCTCGAAGCTGCCTGTCTCGACCACGCGGCCCTGTTCGAACACGAGAATGCGTGTCGCGTTACGGATGGTGGCCAAGCGGTGGGCGATGACGAAAGTGGTGCGGCCCTTCATCACCTCGTCGAGCGCTTTCTGCAGCTTGGCCTCGGTCGCGGCGTCAAGGGCCGAGGTGGCCTCGTCGAGAATCAGGATCGGCGGGTCCTTCAGCAGCGCGCGGGCGATCGACAGGCGCTGGCGCTCGCCGCCCGACAGCGTGCGGCCGCGTTCGCCGACCAGCGTGTCGAGCCCGTCGCTCTGTCGCGCCATCACCTCGGAAGCCTGGGCGCGGGCCAGCGCCTCGTTCATCTCGGCTTCGGTGGCGTCGGGCTTGCCGACCAGAAGGTTCTCGCGGATCGTGCGGGCGAACAGCATCGGCTCCTGGAAAACGACGCCGATGTTCCGGCGCAGCGAACCCAGCGACAGGTCGCGGATGTCGATGCCGTCCGCCTTGATCACGCCCGACTGCGGATCGAAGGCGCGGTGCAGCAGCCCCAGCGTGGTCGACTTGCCGGAGCCGGTCGAGCCGACGATCGCGATGGTCTCGCCTGGCGCGACATCGAACGAGACATCTGCCACGGCCGGGCGCTTGCCATCATAGGAGAAGGACACGTCAACGAAGCTGATCTGCCCCGACAGCCGGCCGGCATCCCTTGCATCGGGGCGGTCGCGCACCGCCGGCATCGTGTCCAGCACCTCGAAGAACTCGCGCATCTTCGGGGCCTGCATGAAGATGAAGTTGACGAAGCCGACGACCTGCTCCAGCCGCCCGATCAGCATGGTCGCGAAGCTGGTGAAGGTGACGATCTCGCCCACGGTGGTCAGATCGCGGATGTAGAGCCATGTGCCGAGCGAGAAGATCGCCAGAACGGTCAGCGTGGCCGAAGCGCGGGTGGCAACGGTCGCGACCGCCCACCAGGAGAGCACGGGCATCTGCGCGTCGAGCAGGCTCTTGATGGTGGTGTGCAGGCCGCGCACCTCCGCCTCGATGCGTGTGAAGCTCTGGATCACCGGCACGTTGCCCAGCGCATCGGAGGCGCGCTCGGCCAGATCGGAGTGGTAGCGCTCGACATTGCCCTGCAACCGCTCTGTCTTGCGCAGCACGAACGCCGTCAGAAAGCCGAAGAGCACGACCAGCACGATGAGCAGCAGCCCCATTCGCCAGTTCAGCCACAGCGTCAGCGGCAGCAGCACCACGAGCGCAACGAGGCTGGCGCAATGTTCGCGGAAGAAGGACAGCCACAGGCCCCACATGCCGGATGTCCCGTCCAGCATGACCTTCAGGACCCGGCCCGAATGGGTTGCGGTGTGGAAGGCGACGGGCAGCGTCAACGCATGCTCGAAGTAGTTGGCCATGACCGCGAGCCGGCGCCTGTGGGCCAGCCGGTCGGCATGGAGCGCCACATAGACGCCAGCCACGATGGTGAGGATGCCGAAGCTCGCCCAGGCCGTCATCAGCGGCGCGATGTCGGCCCAGCCGGGCTTCGCGGCAACGCCCGCAGAACGCGTCAGCACGTCGATGATGCGGCCGAACAGGATCGGCTCGGCGAAGGCCGCAATGGCCAGGAACAGGTTCGCCAGCACAAGCATGACCCCGAGCCGCTTCTCCGGCCCGAGTTCGCCCAGCACGCGCAGATAGATCTTCAGCATCGACATGGCCGTGTCTGTAACGAACCCCGCCTGCCAACGCAAAGAGTCAACCTTAACTGTTCCTTCAAGGCCTTCCGCCTAGGTTGCGGCTGCTCAGGGTGGCCGAATGCCACCCGGCTGGCTTGCGAAGCGCGGGCCGTTTGCGTTCTCGGGGAGTCCAGGATGGATATCGCCACCGGCATCGGCCTACTCGGCGGCATGGCGACGATCGTCGCCATCATCATGATCGACGGCGGCAATTTCGGGGCCTTCGTCGACAAGCATGCCCTCATCATCATCTTCGGCGGCTCCGCGGCGGCCACCATGGTGCGCTTCCCCTTCTCGGCCATCATCCACGGCCTGCCGATGGGCTTGAAGTTCGCCTTCCAGATGCGCGCCTTCTCGCCGCGCGACCTGATCCAGGAGATCACCGAGCTTGCCGATCTGGTGCGCAAGCAGGGCCCGGTCGCGCTGGAGAACGCCACGATTTCGGACCCGTTCCTGGCGCAGGGTGCGCGCTACATCGCTGATGGCTACGACAAGGATTTCATCCGCGAGACGATGGAGCGGGACCGGGACAACTTCCTTCAGCGCCTTGACGAAGGCTCCAAGGTCTACCGCGCGATCGGCGACTGCGCCCCGGCCTGGGGCATGATCGGGACCATTCTCGGCATGGTGACGATGTTCGCCAACATGTCGGACCCGTCGAAGCTCGGTCCGGCCATGGCGGTTGCGCTGCTGGCGACCCTGTACGGGGCCGTGGTCGCGAACATGATCTGCCTGCCCATCGCCGACAAGCTGCATGTGAAGCTCGAGGAGGAGGAAATCTCACGCACCCTCATCATCGACGGCATCCTGCAGATCCGCGACTCCAAGAGCCCCACGCTCGTGAAGGAAATGCTGCTCGCCTACCTGCCGGACCATCACCGCGCCGAATTCGCGGAAGCCTGAGAGAAGGGCTCGCGTCATGGCCAGGAAGAAATGCGCAGCCCATGGCGGTCACGGCTGGTTCGTGACTTTCGCGGATCTGATGGCGCTGCTGATGAGCTTCTTCGTGATGGTGGCGGCCTATTCCAGCCAGGACAAGCAGAAGATGGAGATCGTGGCCGGTTCCTTCCGGGAGGCGTTCGGCACGCAACGCGAGAACAGGCTCCAGGGCATCGTGGAGATCAACGGCATCCCGACACGCCCGCAGCTCGAGAATGCGAGGCTCAGGCCGGTCGAGGAGGCGTCCGACTTCACCGCGCCCAACGAGTTCCGCCGCAAGACCGACGGCGTGACCGTCACCGCGTTCGACCGTGGCTTCGCCCTGGCGGCGACCTCGCTCCGGCAGGCCCTGAACGACATGCCCGAGATCGCGGAGATCTCGAAGAACATCGTCATCGAACAGACCCGCGAGGGCCTGAACCTGAGCCTTGTCGACCAGGACGGGCGCTCGATGTTTCCGGACGGTTCCGTCAACCCGTACGAGCGCACACGCAAGGTGCTGGAGGCGATCGCACCGGCCATCCGCAGGATGCCCAACCGCGTCACGATCACCGGTCATACATCCGCCTCGCGGCCGGGGCAGCGCACCGGCTGGTCGGCCTGGGAGCTGTCGATCGGGCGCGCCTCCGCCGTGCGCGAGATCCTCGCCTCCAGCGGGGTCTCCGACGACCGCTTCGCCTCGGTGACCGGCAAGGCCGACACCGACCCGATGTTTCCAGACAACCCCTATCTCGCCGCCAACCGGCGCGTGACGATCACGCTGCTCAACGAAGCGCCGCCGCTGCCGCGGGACACCCGGCCCTAGAGCCGGGACGGCTCAATCCGGCGCGACGATCAGCGTCCAGTAGACCTGATATTTCGAGCCTGGCGCCTGGGCGACGGCGATGCCCATGCGCCGGGCCGAAGCCATCCTCATCACCCGGTCGTGCTGAACGGAGCCGCGCCAGCCGGAAAACGCCTCCGCGAGCGTGCGATACCCGGCCGAGACATTGATCTGTGCGTCCGTCACGCCAACCCGGGCGAGGCGACGCTTGATGTCGGCTGCGGAGGCCGGCTTGTCGGCGCTGGCCATGGCCTGCGCCTCGCGCCGCGCAAGGCTGCTCAGCGCCGGATCATGCCGGAGCGGTTGCAGCCCGGCGTTGAGGCGGTAGGCCGAGGGCGTGGCGCGGGCCTGCTCCGTGTCGACCGTGCGGCCTGGTTCGGCCAGATCGGCGGTGAAGGCGGCCGCGCTTCCGCCGCCGGCGGGCGGGCAGGGGGCGCCGGTCAGCATGGCTGCGAGTGCCGCTGCGGCTGTGGTGCAGGCCATGGTTCAGGCTCCCCTGGGCTTGCGGGCCGGGGCTTTCGCCTGCGCCGGGGCATCGGCCTGCGTGGGTCCGGGTTGCGTCGGGGCCGGTTCTGGTCCGGAAGCACGGGATACGGCGCGCGCGCGGCGGGCGGCGAGGGTCTGGGCCTGCTGCTCCTGGACCTCTTCCATGGTGTCGACCAGTTCCTCCAGCGTGTCCTCGATGCGGTCGAGACCCTTCACGGCCACCTCGCTCTCGGGTCGTCCGATGCCGCGCTCGACAAGCGCGCCATAGACGGCGAAGTGCAGGTCGCTGGAGACCCGCGCCGCGATGTCGACCTCGCCGACCACGCAGACCAGGTCGAAATCCAGCGCGGTCTCGCCGATCTTCTTGAAGAACACGCGGGGCGGCGGGTCGCGCTGCACGTCCGGATGGGCTGCGGCCGCCTCCAGCATCAGGGAGCGAACGGTTTGCGGATCAGTCCCGCGCGGCACCGACAGCGACACCATCACGCGGCCCGTGCGATCGGTGCGGACGCGGTTCTTGACCACGCCGGAGATCAGGTTCGAGTTCGGCACGATGACGGTCGAGCGGTCGAAGGTCTCGACCTCGGTGGAGCGGACATTGATGCGTTTCACGATGCCCTCGCCGTCGCCCACCACGATCAGGTCGCCGACCCGGATCGGACGCTCCCACAGAAGGATGAGGCCCGACACGAAGTTCGATACGATCGACTGCAGCCCGAAGCCGATGCCGACCGAGAGTGCGCCCGCAACGATGGTGAGCCGCTCCAGGCTCAGGCCCAGCGACGAGATCGACAGGGCCAGCGCCGCGAGGACGCCGACATAGCCGGCCATCGTCTTGAGCGAATTGCGCAAGCCGGTGTCGAGGTCGGTCGCGGGCAGGAAGCGCTCGTCGAGCCAGCGTTGCAGCGATCGGGTCGCCGCGAGGCCCAGCGCGAACAGGACGCCGGCAACGATGATGGCCGACAACGAGATGGTGACGTCGCCTACCTTGAAGCCGAAGAACGCCGCCCGCAGCGACGACGTCAGATCGGAGGACTCCACGCCCCACGGCGCCAGGATCAGCATGCCCGCGATGATCATCAGGGCGAGCTTGAGCAGCCCCGAACCGATCACGGCGGCCTGTTCGAGCGAGCGGCGGCGCAGGCCCACATTGGTCTGGAGCGCCTGCGAGAAGCGCCCTCCGCCGGCCAGCAGCGTCTGCATGCCTTCGTCGGCGATCAGCAGGCCCAGCGCCGTGATGGTGACGACGACCAGGATCCAGGCCGACTGTTCGACGAGGAACGAGGCGAACGCGACATAACCGAACAGGGTCGCCAGGCCGATGGTCAGCACCAGCGCCCAGCCCGCCAGCCTCAGGGGCGCCAGCGCGGCCCCATCGACCGGCACATAGGGGCCGAGGCAGGCTTCCTGTTCGACCTCCGTGTCGCGCAACTGGTTGAGCCAGTAGGCCAGCGCGCCGGCGAACAGCAGCGCGAACGCCGCGCGCGCGGCGATCGACAACGACAGTCCGGCGGCGATGGCCTGAAGCAGGGCCTCCAACGCCTTGCCCGCCACCAGGACAATGGCGGCGGCCGTGACCATCCGCTTGACGAGCCGCGCATTGCGGTCCGCTATCCCGAAGACCCGGCGCTGCGGCCATTTCGGCGCGAGCGTCGCATCCGCCAGCGCGCTGATGAAGGCGACAAAGGCGACACCGCTGAGAAGAGCCCAGGCGAACGGCTCGACGCGGTTCGGCAGCAGCCCGGACTGCAGCATGGCCGCGTAAAGGAGCCAGCTCGCCACCGCAGCGGGCAGAGCGCCGGCGGCGATGCGAACGATGGCGGCCAGCAGCCTGTCCATGCGGCTCTTTTCGCCCTCGCTGCCGAAGCGGCTCATCAGCCGCGGCACATAGCGGGCGCGAGCAAGATAGAGCAGGACCGCGGCGGCGGCCGCGAGGAGCACCAGCAGGAACGCGGGCTGCTGCGCGCGGTTGACAAGGTTGGACGTCCAGTCCGTCACCAGCAGGTGCAGCGCCCGCAGGTCCTGCGGCAGGCTTGCGAGCACGCTTCCCCACAGCTCGAGGCTCAAAAGGCTCGGTCCGCGCTGGAACAGCGTGCGTGCGAAGAGCTGCCGCCGCTTGTCGGCGATGTTGCTCAGGATCTGCTCGGTCTGCACGAGCATCGCGCGGGAGAGGCGCGCCGCCTCATCGGCCTCCGCCAGCGCTCGTGTGCGCTCGGTGCGCTCTGCGGCTATGTCGGCACTCTCCGGTGGTGCCGAATCGGCCGGCTTGGGCCCGAGCTGTTCGAGACGCGCCCGCGCCTGATCTGCGCGCGCCCCGAGATCGGCGGACAACCCCCTGAGCTCGAAGGCGATCGGGTCCGCGCGTTGGCGCAGGCGCAGCAATTGCGCATCGTCGAGCGTCGCGCCGGTCAGCGCGGTCTCCATCTGCTGCACCTCGATGCGCAAAGCGTCGAGCCGCGCCCGCGGCGTTGTCGTTTCGGTCGTGGCGGCCACCTGCGCGACGGCGTCGGCGCCGCCTCGCCACAGTGGTGCGAAGCTGAGCAGCACCACGAACAGCGCCAGGAGGGGTCCTGCAGCGAACACGGTCCTGCGCAAGGCCATGACAGCAGAGGGCTTCAAACGCAGGTGCGACATCCGGGCAGGCTTCATCGGCAAAACGGGAATAGAAGGTGGGCGGCGACCGTTTCCGGCCGAACGACTCGACAAACGGCTCGGGTGCGTCACGCACGCGAAACCGCGGATCACGCGATCACGGCAATCTTGCGTCATGACAGGAGTCGCCGGCTGGTGGTCCCGACAGGATTCGAACCTGTGACCTCCGGTTTAGGAAACCGCTGCTCTATCCTGCTGAGCTACGGGACCGCCGGGCGTGCCTCATGACGACATTGCGTCTAGCCGAATTCGTATCGCCGGTGAAGCGGCGAAGACGGGCCATGACAGCTGCAATGACGGCTTGCGTCACAAGCCGCGGAGGCGCTATCGCGAACCGGTCTTCACACAGTTGCGGCAGGTCCGATGTCCGTCAGCCTGATCGATCTCGCGCTGATGGCGCTGGCGCTGCTCGTCGGCGGAGCGGCGACCGGGTTTCTGGCAGGTGTTTTCGGCGTCGGCGGCGGCGCCGTCATGGTGCCGGTGCTCTACGAGGTGTTCGCGATTCTCGGCGTGCCTCACGAGGTGCGGATGCCCCTGTGCGTGGGCACCTCGCTGGCGGCCATCATACCGACCGCGATCGCGTCCTACCGCAAGCATCTGACCAAGGGCCTGGTCGAGCAGGATATCCTCAGGGTCTGGGCCGTTCCGGTTCTGGTCGGCGTGATCGCCGGCAGCATCGTGGCGCGCTATGCGCCGGCGGGGTTGTTCAAGGTGGTGTTCGTCTGCGTGGCGGGCGTATCCGTCGTTCGGCTGCTGTTCGGCAACGACAGCTGGCGCATCTCCGACACGCTGCCTGGCCGCTGGGCGATGCGGGCCATCGGGGTGCTCATCGGTGCGCTGTCGTCGCTGATGGGCATCGGCGGGGGGCAGCTCTCCAACATCTTCATGCTGCTCTATGGTCGGGATATCCGGCAGGCGATATCGACATCGGCGGGGCTGGGTGTCCTGATCGCGATTCCGGGAACGATCGGTTATGTGTTCGCCGGCTGGCCGCACATGGAGTTGATGCCGCCGGGCACGCTCGGCTATGTCTCGCTCATCGCCTTCGCCTGCATCGTGCCGGCCTCGGTGCTGACGGCCCCGATCGGGGCGCAGATCGCCCATTCGGTGCCGCGCCGGAAGCTGGAGCTGGCGTTCGGCGTCTTCCTGCTGGCCGTATGTCTGCGCTTCCTGCACAGCCTCGTCTTCGGCGGTTAGCGCCGCCCTCGCTTGCGGCGCTCGTCGTCGCGACGGGATGGACCACCGCGACGGCTGCCCGAGCCTGCGGTCCGGCGTCAGGGGACAATCCCGCCACGATCGTGGCCGCGATGCCGCGTCTGACCGCAAACGGCGATCTGGCGCTTTCCGATGGGCGTCTTGCCCGTCTGGCCGGAATTCGGCTGCTGGCGGGCGGGGCGGCGACGCTCGAGGCATATCTGGGCGGGCGCGCCGTGCTGAGCGTGAACGAGATTGCGTCTGCGGATCGCTGGGGCCGCGTGACCGTCGCCCTGCGGCGCGACGGACATGATCTAGCCATCGCCTTGCTGCAATCGGGCCTTGCTGCCGTCGATCCGGCGACCGTGCCGGGAAATTGCCTCAATTCCTATTATCAGGCAGAGCGAGGTGCGCGTCGCGCAGGGCTCGGCGCATGGCCGGTCCATCCGCCGATCGATGGCAGCGACGGGCCAGCGATCGCCGCCCGTGCAGGGCAATGGGCGATTGTGGAAGGACAAATTGTCTCGGTCGGCATCACGCGGCGTTCGGCCTTTCTCAATTTCGGGAACCGCGGACAGGGCTCCAGCGTGATGTTGAGCCTCGCGCAATGGCGCCAGATCGAGGCGAAGGGGTGGACACAGGCACGCCTGACAGGCCAGATCGTGGTTGCGCGGGGAGTTGTCGATGGTACGGCGCAACCGCGGTTAATGGTCGAGACAGCGGCGGCGATCGACGTGGTGGAGTGACGGCTTGCTTGAGGCGAAGTCGCCGCAAGGGCACCGGGGCGGCCCCCCGGCACGGAAACCGGCGGCACGGCTAGGTCTGCTGCGCGGCCTCGCGGCCATCGTGCTCGCTGCCGTGCTTGCCGGTGGCTGCGCGGGAGACCGGCCGGTCTTCCTGCCTCCCGAGCCGCCTCGACGCCCCGCCGGCATGGGCCCCGCCGACAATGCGCTGGAGCGAGCGTCGCAGCGCGAGCATGCCCGGTTGATGGCGGCTTTCGGCGGCGAGTATCGGGCGCCATCGGTGCGCCGCGCTATCGAGGACATCGTGGCGCGACTCGTCCAGCGGCAGGGCGGGACCGGGCGAAACTATGAGGTCACACTGCTCGATTCGCCCATCGTCAATGCCTTCGCCCTGCCGAACGGGCGGCTCTACGTGACGCGCGGACTGCTGGCCCTGGCGAACGATCGGGCCGAGATCGCCTCGGTGATCGCCCACGAGATCGCGCATGTCGAGGCGCGCCATGCGGTCGAGCGGGCCGAGCTGCAGCAGCGCTCGATGCTGGTGCAGCGCGTTGTCTCGCAGGTGCTGGGCGATCCGACCGCCGGAGAGGCGCTGGCGGTGAAATCGCAGATCGGCATCGCTTCCTTCTCCCGGCAGCAGGAACTCGAGGCCGATCTGCTGGGGGTGAAGGCGATTGCGGCGGCGGGATACGATCCCTTTGGCGCGTCGCGCTTTCTTGCATCGCTCCAGCGCACATCGAACCTGCGCAGCATGCTCACGGGCGATCGCGGCGGCGGGCGCGGGCTCGATATCCTGTCCACGCACCCATCCACGGCCGAGCGGATCGAGCTCGCCATCGCGGCGGCGCGGCAGATCGCCGGGCCTGGCCTAGGCGCCACGGACCGCGACGGCTGGCTGCAAACGCTCGAAGGCCTCTCGTTCGGCGAAGACCCGAGCGAGGGAACGGTGCGCGGCCGACGCTATCTCAATCCCGCTATCGGCCTGACCTTCGAACTGCCGGAGGGCTTCAGCGCGCAGGTCACGCGCGATGCGGTTCTGGCCGTGGCGGGTCAGGGCAGTCGCGCCTTGCGCTTCGATTCGGTTCAGCTGCAGGCCGGGCAGACGCTCGAGCAGTATGTCGCCTCGGGCTGGATCGAGGGCGTCAGCGTCGGCGAGGTCGAAACACTCAAGATCGGCGGATCGCCAGCGGCGATCACGGCGGGCCGGGGGTCGGACTGGAGTTTCCGGCTCGCGGCGGTGCAGATGGGCCAGCGGACCTATCGTTTCATCCTGGCGGCCCAGGGAGCGGATCCGGCTCTCGAACGCGCATTCCGGGCGATGGTCGAAAGTCTGCGCCCGCTCACCCCTGCAGAAATCACCGGCATCCGCACCCGCCGGATCGCGCTGGTGACAGCGCAGCCGGGCGACAGCGCCGCGACCATGGCACGGCGCATGGCAGTGGAGGATCGGCCGCTGGAGCAGTTCCTGATCCTCAACGGGCTAGAGCGCGGCGCGGCGCTGACGCCAGGTCGTCGATACAAGATCGTCGTCGACTGAGGGGCCGATCCGGCACGATCCGGCTCAGACCAGCACGGCCTCGGGCTTGGGGTGGCGTTCGAGCAGCGCTCGCTTGAGTTTTTCGAGTGCCCGATTCTCGATCTGGCGCACGCGTTCCTTCGAGATGCCGAGCACGTCGCCGAGGGATTCCAGCGTTGCCTGTTCGTCGGCCAGACGGCGCTCGCGCAGGATGCGCAGCTCGCGCTCCGACAGCACCCCCAGTGCAGCGCGGAGCCACTTCACCCGGCGATCGCTGTCGATCATGTCGCCGACCGTTTCGTCCTGGAGCGGGCCGTCGTCGGGGATGAAGTCCATCCGCTCGGAGGATGCGCCACCATCGTCCTCCAGCAGCGGCGCGTTGAGCGACACGTCGGGACCGGACAGCCGCGCATCCATCAGCGCCACATCCGCCTTGGAAACGCCGAGCGTCATCGCGATCTGCTCGTGAAGGCTGTCGCCGATGCGCTCCTCGCCGCCGCGGGTCAGGCGGGCACGCAGCCGGCGCAGGTTGAAGAACAGGGCCTTCTGCGCTGAGCTGGTGCCGCCCCGCACGATCGACCAGTTGCGCAGGATGTAGTCCTGGATCGAGGCACGGATCCACCAGGTGGCATAGGTCGAGAACCGCACCTCGCGTTCGGGCTCGAAGCGGGCCGCGGCCTCGAGCAGACCGACATGGCCTTCCTGCACGAGATCGGACATCGGGAGGCCGTAGTGGCGAAACCGGGACGCGAGGGCAATGACCAGTCGCATATGGGCAGAAGCCAGCCGGTGAAGCGCCTGCTCGTCGCCATGGTCCTTCCACCGGAGCGCAAGCTCGCGCTCTTCGTCTCGTTGGAGGAACGGAGCATCCATCGCCGCCTTGACGAACGTCCGCCGGACGCCTGAGTCATCCGCCATCGTATCCTCCCGCAATCCTCACTCGGAATTACGGAGAGTCATCACCTGCGGATCACCGGGGCGTTAAGGCGGGATTAAGCGTTGTCCAGCGCAGCGCGTCCAGGTTCCTTCGCGCCGCGGCGGCCTTCGCGATGACGGCCCCGACGAATGAAGAAAGCCCGGCGCAAGCAGGGCTTCTCTCGAAGGATGATCCCTGCGCAGGTCAGGCGGCTTCTTCCTGGATATCTTCGGAGTCGGCTTCGACGCCATCGGCGCTCTTGGCGGCGCGGCGCGGCGACTTGGCGAGCTGGCCTTCGATCAGCTTCAACGCCTCGGTGTCGGTGCTGTTCCGAACCGCGGCGATTTCACGCACCATGCGGTCCAGCGCCGCCTCGTAGAGCTGGCGCTCCGAATAGGACTGCTCAGGCTGCGCCTCGGAGCGGTAGAGATCGCGCACGACCTCGGAAATGGCGATGAGGTCGCCGGAATTGATCTTCGCCTCGTATTCCTGGGCGCGGCGCGACCACATCGTGCGCTTCACGCGGGCGCGGCCCGTCAGCGTCTCAAGGGCCTTCGTCACGGTCGCCTCGTCGGCAAGCTTGCGCATCCCGACCGTCGCGGCCTTCGAGGTGGGAACGCGAAGCGTCATCTTGTCCTTGACGAAGGACACGACGAACAGCTCCAGCTTGAAGCCGGCAACCTCCTGTTCCTCGATCGACGCGATCTGGCCCACGCCGTGGGCCGGATAGACGATGAACTCGCCCGTCTTGAAGCCCTGACGCGTGGTGCTCTTCTTTGCCGTGGACATTGAGCTCGACTCTCCTGTCGCGCCCGGTGCTTCGATCACCGGGCTTGTGCGGGCCCCGCCCGGCGGACATGCCGGCAACGAGGCTCCATTGCGCTTGGCGAATGGCCTTAGCGGGCTTTCACCCCACCTGCTCAGCCGGTCATCACGCCCTGCCTCATGCGGACCACACAACGGCCCTCTCCGCGAGAAACGCGGTGGGGCGGGTCGTCATGTCTGAAGGGTTCTGCCCGTTCCGTGCCGGGGCTGGACGAGAATACGACTGTTCCGGAACCCTACCACAAACATCCCGTCCGTTCAAAGGTTCAATGGTTTGTTAACCGCAAACGAACCCGCTACGGTTAACGAACCCACCGATTGAGGCGACCTTGGATGGGCGGCGCATATCGGGGGCAGGCCAGCGGGCCGGGCGTCAGTCGCCCGAGCCGGGGTTGGGAGAAAATAGCGCCAGCTTGTTCGGCATGCCATCGAACGCCTTGGCGTCGGCCGGGGCCTCCTTCTTCTGCGTGATGTTCGGCCAGCTTTTCGCATAATCGGCGTTCAGCTTCAGCCACTGCTCCAGGCCTGGCTCCGTGTCGGGCTTGATCGCTTCGGCCGGGCACTCCGGCTCGCAAACGCCGCAATCAATGCATTCGTCCGGGTGGATCACGAGCATGTTCTCACCCTCGTAGAAGCAGTCGACCGGACATACTTCAACGCAATCCGTGTATTTGCACTTGATGCAATTCTCGGTGACGACATAGGTCATCGCAGGTCCCTTTCGCGATACCGCGGTTCAAGGCCGCGTCCGCAACGCCGCCTGACTAGATCGTGGGCCAGGGCGCTTCAAGACCGCGTCTCGCCGCATCCGTCTGCAGCGGCGCAAGGCTCGCTGTCAATCCGGCTATACAGTCGCAGCGCGGCTGCGCTGTCGCCGCGCCGGGCCCCGAGATCGGTCACGCGGACAACGGACGTGCCATGGGGGGCCGCCACGGTAAGCACGTCGCCGAGCTTGAGCCCATGCCCCGGCATGGTGATACGCCGTCCGTCGAGGCGCACATGGCCGGATTCGATCAAGGCCTGGGCGGCTGCCCGAGTCCGGGCGAAGCGGGCGAACCAGAGCCATTTGTCCAGCCGCTGCCGGGCAGCAGGCTGGCTTTCCCCATTCGGACGCTCAGCCCTTTCGCGCGGCATCCATCTGTGCCTTGAGCGCGGCAAGCTTGGCGAAGGGCGAATCCGGGTCCACGGCCCGGTCCGGCTTCGGAGCCTTGGCCTCGAAACGCTGGGGTGGACGCTCGTTGCCGCGACGGTGTTCGCCGGGCCGCCCATCGAAGGCACGCGTTTCGCCGTGCTGCCTTTCGACCGGGTGTCCGTCCTGTTGGCGCCCCTCGCCGCCGAAACGGTCGCCCTTGCGCTGATCCGGCCTGCGGTCGGCGCGCCGCGTGTCGCTGCGCTCCTCAGGCGATCGCCCGTCCTGCGGCTTGCGTGCATGATCGGGACGCTCGCCCTGCGACCGCCCCTCGGCGGGGCCGCTGGCGGCATCGCGCGCCGCGTCGCGGCGTCCGACGAAACGCTCGCGGCGCGGGTGCTGGCCTTGCGGGCTGGACTCGCCATCGGCGCCGGCCCCGGGGGCGCGCTGGACAAAGGCGCCGCCTCTGCGCGCGCCGCGGCTGCGTTGCCCGCCGGTACGCCGTTGGCCGTGGTGCTCGCGCCGCGCTGGCCGCCAGACCTCGATGTCCGGGGCCTCGCCAGACGGCTCGCCACCGGGCTCGCTCTGCAGCTTGGTCTCCTGCTGCGAAACGTCCATCTCCGAACCGATTCCGGCCGCCGTCGCGCCCGCAGGAGCGGCCTGAGCCGCGTCCTCGGGATCATCTGGAGTCGCGGCGGCGGGTTCTGCCTGCCCGCCGGGAGCCGATCCGGGCTGCTCGATCGCCGCTGGGACGGCTCGGGCGGCACTGGCATCGGGGCTGACAGGCTCCGCTGCCGGCGCGCCTTGCGCGGTGTCGGAGGCTGGCCTCTGCACGGCCTCGATTGGCGCGGCGGATCCGGTCGCCCCGGGCGCCGTCGCCGCCGCGATCGGCTGCGTCGGCGCCGGCCTCCCCACCCGCACGGTCATGGCCGGGCCCCTGCCGGTCTGCCTCGTCTAGCCCAGCGCGCCCCCCACCTGCCGGACCTCGGGGCCCGCCCCGCCTACCCGCCAGGCCCAGGCGTTGGTGCGGCCGCAGCCCCCCCCGCCGCCACCCCCCCCCCGCGGCGCG
>CAZDUL010000120.1:0-8360 GCA_964508635.1 uncultured Allobosea sp.
CATCAGCGTGCAGAACCAGGCCGCCCGCGAGGTCACGTTCCAGGTTCCGCTCGCCGGCTTCGCAAAGGCCTTCGACGGCCCGCCGATCGATCCGGCGGAGCTGCAGCGCCAGCAGGAGAACCTGCAGCAGGAGTTGCAGAAGCGGGAGGAGGAGCTGCGCCGCCGTCTGTCGGGCGAGGCCGGTCCGGCCCCGGCCGCGCCGCGTCCCTGACGGGGCGGCCGTGGCGAGGCCGATCATCGAGCCGGGCCCTGCGCCCGGCTTTTTCATGACGAAGGCCCCGTTCGCACGGCCGCTTCGCAACGACCGCACGCCCGGCTAGGATCGGCCTGCATGGACCCGTCATTCGTCGCCATCCAGTCGCTGTCCGGGCTCGCCAGCGCCGCCTGCCTGTTCATCATCGCCTCTGGTCTGACCATCGTCTTCGGTGTGACGCGGATCGTGAATTTCGCCCATGGCTCGCTCTACATGCTGGGCGGCTACATCGGCGTCACGCTGGTTCCGCGCCTGCTCGACATCGAGGCATCGTTTGCCATGTTCATGGTCGGCGTGCTGGCGAGCGCGGTCCTGGTCGGCTTGCTCGGCGCGCTGATGGAGGTGGTGCTGCTGCGGCGCATCTACCGGGCGCCAGAACTGTTCCAGCTGCTGGCCACCTTCGGCGTGGTGCTGATCGTGCAGGATGTCGTGATCAAGGTCTGGGGCCCGGTCGAGATACCCGGGCCTCGCGCGCCGGGCTTGCGCCATGGCGTCGAGATCCTCGGCCAGCGCTTTCCTGCTTACGAGTTGTTCCTGATCGCCATGGGCCTTGTGGTCTATGCCGGCCTGTGGCTCACGATGCGGCGCACCCGCTTCGGCGTGCTGGTGCGTGCCGCCACGCAGGACCGCGAGATGGTGGGCGCGCTCGGTGTCAACCAGGCGGCCCTGTTCACGGGCGCGCTCTTCCTCGGCGCTTTCCTGGCCGGTCTTGGCGGGGCCCTGCAAGTGCCGCGCGTTGCCATCAACACGCAGATGGACTTCACCATCATCACCGAGGTGTTCGTGGTGACGGTGGTCGGAGGCATGGGCTCGATCACCGGCGCCTTCGTCGCTGCGCTGCTGATCGGCCAGTTGCAGGCCTTCGGAATCCTGGTCTTTCCCAAGATCACGCTGGTGCTGGTGTTCCTGCTGATGGCGGTGGTGCTGGTGCTGAAGCCCTGGGGTCTGTTCGGCCGTCCCGAGGCTGCCGCCGGGCGCACCCTTCTGCCGGAAGGCATTCTGGACCTCAGGCGCTTCGGCCGGATCGAGATGCTGCTTGCATGGCTCGCCATTCTGGTGCTGGCAGCGATCCCGCTGGTGGGCGACACCTACATGGTCAAGGTCGGTATCGAGATCATGGTGCTCGCGCTTGCCGCCTTTTCTCTCAACCTGCTGGTCGGGGTGGGGGGGCTCACCTCGTTCGGTCACGCTGCCTATTTCGGGCTCGGCGCCTATGCTGCAGGCCTTCTGGTGACACGCGGCGGCGTGCCGATGGAGCCGGCGCTGCTGGCCGCGCCGCTCGTGGCCGGCGCCTTTGCGGCGCTGTTCGGGATCTTCGTCGTGCGGCTGTCCGGCATCTATCTCGCCATGTTGACGCTCGCCTTCGCGCAGATCGTCTATGCGGTCTGTTTCCAGTGGGTCGATTTCACGGGCGGGGACAATGGCGTGGTCGGCGTTTGGCCGTCGGCCTGGGCCGCCGAGCGGCAGACCTACTTCTACCTGGTGCTCGCCGCGACACTCGCTGCGATCTTCGCGCTGCGCAACGCCATTTATGCACCCTTCGGCTTCAGCCTGCGCGCCGCGCGCGACAGCGCCACCCGGGCCGAGGCGATCGGCCTTGACGTGATGGCGTTGCGGTGGGCCGCCTTCACCATGGCCGGAGCTGCCGCCGGGCTGGCCGGCGGGCTTTATGCCTTCTCGAAGGGCTCGATCGACCCGACCATGATCTCGATCCCGATGTCGGTGGATGTCCTCGTCATGGTGCTGCTCGGCGGGGTGCAGACCGTGATCGGGCCGCTGGTCGGCGCGGCGCTGTTCCATGGCGTGAAGGATGCGCTCATGCCGCTCACCGATCTCTGGCGGCTGTTCCTCGGCCTTTCGATCATCGCGCTCGTTCTGGCCTTTCCGCGCGGCGTGGTCGGATCTGTTGTCGCCTGGCGTGGGCTGCGCCTGTCGTCGCCCGCGAAAGCCTCCGCATGATGACGCTGCTGGAGGCCGAGCGGCTCAACAAGCGCTTCGGCGGCGTCGTCGCCGCGCGCGACGTCTCGTTTGCTCTGAAGGCCGGCGAGCTGCTGGCGCTGATCGGGCCGAACGGGGCCGGGAAGTCGACGGTCTTCAACATGGTGGGCGGGCAATTGAGGCCCGATTCCGGCGAGGTCCGGCTCGCTGGCGAATTGCTGACCGGACTCTCGCCGCGCGCTGTTGCCGCACGCGGCGTCGGCCGCACCTTCCAGATCGCCCAGATCTTCGTGTCGATGAGCGTCGCGCAGAACGTGCAGATGGCCCTGATCGCCAGGGCCGGAGAGGGCCGCAGGCTTCTTGGCGACGCCGCAACGATGCGCCGTGCCGACGCGCTCGAGCTGCTGGACGCGGTCGGGATGGCCGCCGCGGCCGACCGCCCCATGCGCGAACTCGCCTATGGCGATGTCAAGCGCGTCGAACTGGCCATTGCGCTCGCCGGCAGCCCGCGGCTGCTGCTCATGGACGAGCCGACGGCAGGCATGGCCCTGGGCGAACGCGCGGCGCTCATGCAGACCACGGCGCGGCTGGCCCGAGAACGCGGCATCGGGGTGCTGTTCACCGAACACGACATGGACAGCGTCTTCGCCCATGCAGACCGCATCCTCGTGCTCGTTCGCGGCGAGGTCGTGGCGGCGGGGGCGCCGGAGGTCGTGCGCGCCGACCCGCTCGTCAAGCAGGTCTATCTCGGCGATGTCGGGGTGACCGCCGCCATGCGCGCAAGGCGCAGCCGGCCATGAGCACGGCCGGAAGCAGGGCCGGTGCCCTTGGCGCGGATCCGCTGCTGGTCGTGGCGGGCCTCGATGCCTTCTACGGCCAGGCGCAGGTGCTGTTCGATGTATCCCTGAACGTCCGGGCCGGCGAGGTCGTGGCGCTGTTGGGCCGCAACGGGGCTGGCAAGACCACGACCCTGCGGGCGATCATGGGGCTCGTGGCCAGCCGTGCAGCCGCACTGCGCTTCGCCGCACGCGACATCGCGCGGTTGGAGCCTTACCGGATCGCGCGTCTCGGCCTCGGCTATGTGCCGGAAGAGCGGCGCATCTTCACCGATCTGACCGTGTTCGAGAACCTCGAGGTCGGCCGCCAGCCTGCGCGGGGAGGGCGCGCGCCGTGGACACCGGAGCGTCTGTTCCGCATCTTTCCGAATCTTGCCGACATGGACGGCCGGCGGGCTTCCGCCATGTCGGGCGGCGAGCAGCAGATGCTCGCCATTGCGCGAACCCTGATGGGCAACCCCGACATGGTGCTTCTCGACGAGCCATCCGAGGGGCTTGCGCCGGTCATCGTGGACGAGATGGCCAACGCAGTGCTCGCCATGAAGGCCGAGGGCATCGCTGTCCTGCTCAGCGAGCAGAATTTGGCCTTCGCCGCAGCGATCAGCGACCGGGCCTACGTCATCGAGCGCGGAGCCATTCGCTTCCACGGGCCCATGAAGACGCTGGAAGCAGACGAGTCGCTCAAGGCCGCCTATCTCGGCGTTTAGTCGGCAAGACCCCCGCCGGTTCCCGGTTCGCGGCGCGACGCTTCACTGCCCGATGGCCTTCAGCCGGGCGCGACACTCGACGTTGAAGGTTCGCCAGGTCTGTCCGCGCGCTGTGAGCTGGCTCTTGTTGGCGCGCCATTCCGCGCCGCATTTGCGCATGCGCTCATCATTGGCCAGCTGCGCGGCGGAGCGGGTCCGTTGCGGTTTTGCAGATTCGGTCGAACCGCCCTGGGCGGCACGGGTCGCCTGCGGGCGGGACGAGCGGGATGGTTGCTCGGATGCCGCTGCCGGCGCGGAAGGGGCGGCGGGGGCGGGCCGGACGCTGCGCGGCTGCAAGGGATTGGCCGGCGCGACGTTCGGCTCGGAATATTGCGCCAGCGCGCTGCCGGCGAAACCAACCACGAGCAGCACGGTAACAGCCGACAAACGGCCCAGATTGCGCGCCCAAATCATCACGTCCTCCATCCGACGACCGCCCAAGCGGACGTCATGTTCACGAACGAAGAAAGAACATCCAAGGCCTTGCGTCAACAGCTTTTGGCCCCCTCGCAAGGAGGCCAGCCGATGCCTAGTTAGAGGCTTTGGCTTCCCTCGCAGGCGGCTCGCATCCGCCGTGGTATCAGGGCGCTACCCTTCACAGTCCCCGGAGACAGGTCATCATGGCTGCAGCCCCGCAGAACCCGATCGAGCTCTACTACTGGCCGACGCCGAACGGCTGGAAGGTCACCATCGCCCTGGAGGAGCTCGGGCTCCCCTACAACGTCATTCCGGTGAACATTTCGAAGGGTGACCAGTTCAAGCCGGAGTTCGTGGCCGTCTCCCCGAACAACAAGATTCCGGCCATCATCGATCCGGACGGGCCTGACGGTGCACCGATCAGTGTCTTCGAGTCCGGGGCGATCCTGCTCTACCTGGCGCGCAAGACCGGGCTGCTGATGCCTCCCGACGAGCGCGGCCGCGTCGAGGTCGAGCAGTGGCTCATGTGGCAGATGGGCGGCTTCGGTCCGATGCTCGGGCAGAACCATCACTTCGCACACTTCGCGCCCGAGAAGATTCCTTATGCGATCGACCGTTATATCAATGAGACCAAGCGCTTGTATGGAGTTCTGAACAAGCGTCTGGCGGATCGCGAGTTCGTGGCCGGCGCCTATTCCATCGCCGACATCGCGATCGTCGGCTGGGCAAGGCCGTGGCAGCGGCAGGGCCTGACGATCAGCGATTTCCCCCATGTCGCGCGCTGGCTGGATACGCTTCTGGCTCGCCCGGCCGTGCAGCGCGGGCTGGCGGTTGCCGGCGAGCTTCGCAGCGCGCCGGCCGACATGCAGGATGCGGCTGCTCGCGCAATCCTGGCCGGACAGCAGGCGCGTGCCTGAGGCGCGACCGCGCCGGCAGGGACAATCCGCGGCCAAGATCGCGCGCTGCGCCTCAGTTCACCCGGTTGAAGTTCACCGTCCGGCAGATCAGGCCGCCCATCACGCAGCCGCCGGCGCTAAGCGTATTGCCCGAAAGCGTGATCCGGCCCGTATAGTTCTGCCCGTCCTCGGGATTGAAAGCCGTGCCGGACCAGGTGTTCTGGCCGCTCGGCTTCATGTTCGAGAACACCTGAAGCCCGACGCGTGACCTGGTGGCGCCCGGATTCTTCAGCCACACGACCGTTCCGCAGATCGCGTCGCCACAGCGGGCGAAGCGGACACGCGATTCGCCATTGTCGCGCTCCCATGTGCCGATGATGTCGGCGAGGGCGGGTGCCGCGCCGAGCGCGGTGAGGGCCGAGGCGAAGATGGCGACCTTCAGGGATCGGTTCATGGTGTTTCCTCCGGGGTTGTTATCGCGCCGGCGTCGTTCAGGCGCGCCGTTCGTTTACATGTGAACGGTATGGTGCCACCCGGCTGCACGCAAGCGGCATGTTGAAGTCTGGAGGCCCTCGGCTGCCTGGTCGCGGCTCGCCAACCGGGACGTGATCGGCTAGGTCAGGCGGCGATGATGACCGAGACATCCACAGAAACCTACGACCTTGCGATCATCGGCGGCGGTGTGAACGGCGTTGGCATCGCGCGCGATGCCGCCGGGCGCGGCCAGCGCGTGATCCTCGCCGAGATGAACGATCTGGCCAGCGGAACGTCGTCGTGGTCGACCAAGCTCGTGCATGGCGGGCTGCGCTATCTCGAGTACTACGAGTTCCGGCTTGTGCGCGAGGCGCTGATCGAGCGCGAGCGGCTCTGGGCGATCGCGCCGCACATCATCAGGCCGCTGCGCTTCGTGCTGCCGCACCACACCGGCCTTCGCCCCGCATGGCTGTTGCGGCTGGGGCTGTTTCTCTACGACCATCTCGGCGGCCGCAAGCGCCTGCCTCCGACCGCGACGATCGACCTGACCCGCGACGAGGCCGGCAAGCCGCTGAAACCGGGCCTGTTCACCCGCGGCTTCGAGTATTCCGACTGCTGGGTCGACGACGCCCGCCTCGTCGTGCTGAATGCGCGCGATGCCGCCGCGCGCGGTGCCACCATCCTGACCCGGACGCGCGCCGTTTCTGCCGAGCGCGACGGCCCGGTGTGGCGCGTCACCTTGCAGGATGCAGCGACATTGCGGCAGCGGATCGTTATCGCGCGCGCCCTTGTGAATGCGGCCGGACCCTGGGTGGCCGATGTGCTGACGGGCGTCGCCCGCTCGAACGCCAAGGCGCGGGTGCGGCAGGTGCAGGGCTCGCACATCGTGGTGCGCAAGGTGTTCGAGCACGAGCGCGCCTACATCTTCCAGAACGGCGACGGGCGGATCATCTTTGCGATCCCCTATGAACACGAGTTCACCCTGATCGGGACGACCGATCGCGATTATGCCGGCGATCCGGCCAGGGTTGCCATCACGCCGCAGGAGACCGCGTATCTGTGCGAGGCGGCGAGCGCCTATTTTGCCAGGCCGATCACGCAGGACGACGTCGTCTGGACCTATTCTGGCGTGCGGCCTCTCTATGACGACGGCGCCAGCGAGGCCAGGGCCGCGACTCGCGACTACGTGTTCGAGCTGGAGCAACCCCGCGGCGCAGCGCCGCTGCTCTCCATCTTCGGCGGCAAGATCACGACCTACCGACGCCTCGCCGAGGAAGCTCTCGAGAAACTTTCCGATACGTTGCCGGGCGTCAGGACCGGCGCCGGGTGGACTGGCCGCGAGCCGCTGCCGGGCGGCGCCTTCGCCATGGGGGAAACCGAGCGGTTGGCGGACGATCTGAGGCAGGAGCACCCCTTTCTCAGCCCACCGCAGGCGCTGAGGCTCGCCCGCGCCTACGGGCTCGAGGCGCGCAGCTTCCTCGGCGGCGCGAGGAGCCGCGCCGACCTCGGCCGCGACTTCGGCGCAGGGCTTTCGGAGGCCGAGGTGCGCTACCTGGTCGCCCACGAATGGGCCCGCACCGCCGCGGACGTGCTCTGGCGCCGCTCCAAGCTCGGCCTGCACATGAGCGAGGCCCAGCGCATGGCGCTTGCCGCCTTCATGGAGCGGGAGGCCGTTCGCTGCTGAGCGTGCTCAGCGCGTCAGCAGGGCCATCCTCGAAACCGCATCCGCGAGTTGCGCCTGGTCGGCGTTGGCGAAGGCGAAGCGCAGATGCTCCTGCTGCCCGGGGCCGAAATAGCTGCCGGGCAAGGCGAGCACGCCCCAGCGGCGCGCCAGCATCTCCGCCACCTCGGAGCCTGAAACACCCGGGAAAGGGTGGCGCACATAGGCGAAGTAGGCACCGATCTGGTCGACCCGCCAGCCTTTGACCGCCGCCATGGCGGCGCGGAACCCTTGCGCCCGCGCGGTGATGTCGGCACGCGCCTGCTCGCGCCAGGGTTTCAGCGCCTCGATACCCCAGGCGAGGGCCGCCTGGCCGGGGCGGGGCGGGCAGATCTGCAGGCAATCCAGCACCTTGGCGACCTGCGCCTGCATGGCGGGGCCGGCCGCCAGCGCGCCGAGCCGCCAACCGGGTGCAGCGTAGGCCTTCGAGAAGCTGTAGAGATGGACCAGCCATTCGCGCCAGCCCGACGTTGCGAACAGGCCATGGGGCCGTTGCGACGGCTGGGGCAGGACATCGCGATAGGTTTCGTCGAGGACCAGCGCGACGCCCGTTTCTCGTGCCAGCGCCGCGAAGGCCGCAAGCGTCTCGGGCGGATAGATCGCGCCCGTCGGGTTGTTCGGCGTCACCAGCACGATCGCCTTGACGCGCGGGCCGATGAGCGATCGCGCCGCTGCGGGATCCGGGACGAAGCCGGCCTGCGCCCGGGTTTCCAGCGGCATCACGGCGACGCCCAGCATCTTCAGCGTCATCTCGTGGTTGAAGTACCAGGGCGTCGGCAGGATCACGGCATCGCCGGCGCGCGCCAGCGCCATCATCGCGGCGACGAAGGCCATGTTGCACCCCGCGGTGATGGCGATATCGTCTGGGGTCAGGTCGCCGCCGTATGCGAGCCGCATGTCGGCCGCGAGTGCTGCGCGCAAGGCGCCGTCGCCCGCGATCGGGCCATAGCGGGCGCTGTCGGCCTGCCCAGCGGCCTGCGCGGCGCGCGCCAGCAGATCGGGCGGCGGGGCCTGACCCGGCGCGGCCTGCGACAGATCGATCGGTGGGCCGTGGCGGCCGTCATAGGCCAGAAGCCACGC
>CAZDUL010000121.1:0-23863 GCA_964508635.1 uncultured Allobosea sp.
CGGGGTGGCGGGGGAGAAGGGCGCCCGGCGCTTCTCACCCCGGGGCGCCGAGGGGCGGGGGGGCCTGCGCGCCTACCCCTCCCGCTCCCCTCTTGCGGGGGCGGCGACAGGCGCCCGGCGGATGCCCCCCATCGCAAACCGCTTCGGGCCTTTTCGGGGAACGCCGGCGGCGGCGACCCCGGCGGGGCTCCCGGCGCAGACCGGCCAGCAGACGGCGCCTGTCGCCCCGCCGCTTCAGCCGGCCGCCCCGGCCACCGTGGCTCACGCCATCACCGGCACGCGCATTGCCCCGACGATGCTTGTCACAAGCGCGGCGGCGCTCGGAACATGCGTCGAACCGAACCTTGCCGGCCGCGCGGTCGATCCGGCGCGCATCAGCGCCCAAGGAGAGGTCGTGCTGATCGACGCAGCGCCGACAGGGACCTTCCTCGCGCCGGCCACCTCAGGCTCGGCCAGAGCGCTCTTTGCCCTGTCCTTCGAGGAGGGCGCGGTGCGCGCGATCACGCTGAGCCCCGCCGCGCTGAGCGAGGGCTTCGTGCGAGCTGCCGTGCAGGCGGCGGCAGGCGGCGCGCCCATTGTCGATGAAACCGGGCGGCTGGTCGCGCTGGTGCGCGAGCCCCCGGATCGCGTTCGGCTGGTGGCTGGAGCCGCGCCCGCCCGTCAGCATCGTGTCGTGCCGGTTCAGGGCCTGCCTCAGCCGCCATCCGGCGCGGCCGCCAGCCTCGCGGCTGCTGCCGATGCCCTTGTCGAAATCCGTTGCGCGCGGCGGCGATGAGGGTCAACGTCCCGTGGCCGGGTCTCCCCGTCCCGACCGCGTCTCGAACCGGCCGCCTCAGGCTCGCAAGGCCACCGCGATCGGCGCGCCCTCGCCCGCCGATGACGGGGCGCCGAAACGACGCACGCGCCGCGACATCATGTGACAGCCCGGCCCGCATAGGCTAGGTCTGTGATCGCTCGTGTCATCGCGCCAAGGCCACCGGAGACGCCATGCCCCGCCGCTTCGTCACGCTCGACGTCTTCACCCGGGATGCGCTTGCCGGCAACCCGCTGGCGGTCGTCCTCGATGCCGAGGGCTTGAACGACCACGCCATGCAGACCATCGCGCGCGAGTTCAACCTGTCGGAGACGGTCTTCGTGCTGCCGCCGCAGGACGCGAAGTCGCGCGCGGCGCTGCGCATCTTCACGCCGGCGCGCGAACTGGCCTTCGCCGGCCACCCCACGGTTGGAACGGCGGTGTTGCTCGCCATCCGCGATCATGCCGGTCGCGAGGGCCAGGTGGCCCATGGCCATGTCGCCTTCGACCTCGAGGAAAAGGTCGGCCTCGTGCCGTGCGCGGTCGAGGTCATCGATGACGGGCTCGGCCGGGCGGTGTTCTCGCTTCCGCGCCTGCCGGTTGAGCTGGGAGAAGCCGCGCACGATCTCGCCATCGCCACGGCCTTGTCGCTGAAACCCGGCGACATCGGCTTCGGCAAGCACCGCCCCAGCGTGTTCAGCGCCGGCAACGGCTTCACCTTCGTTCCCGTCAAGGATCGCGCGGCGCTGGCCAAGGCGCGGCCCGATCTGGCGCACTGGGGCCCGATCCGCCCGCTGGATCACCCCAACGCCTTCGTCTACACGGCCGATGCGGATGGCCCGGGACAGCGCTATCGCGCACGCATGTTCGCGCCCGACATGGGCATCGGCGAGGATCCGGCGACAGGTTCGGCGGTGGCGGCCTTCGCCGGCGTGGTGATGGCGTTCGACGCGCCGGAGGACGGCGAGCATCGCCTCATCATCGAGCAGGGCCACGAGATGGGCCGCCCGAGCCAGATCGAGCTCTTCATGACCATCGAGGGCGGCGCACTGGTCAAGGCTGCAATCGGCGGCTCCGCCGTGATCGTGAGCGAGGGAACGCTCAGGCTGTGAGCGCGACCGAACTGATCCGCGTTTCCACCGTCGAGGCCCGCATCGCGCCGTTCGACTGGTCGTTCCCCCGAGACAACGAGGCCGCGATCGCCGCCAACTGGGCCGCCATGACGGCCGAGAAACCCGCTGTCTTCAATGGTCGTGTCCTGCTCCAGCACCGTGCGCAGCTGGCGGGAGACCGCTTCGTCTGCGACTATTTCGAGACGGATTATCGCAGTTTCCTCGGCTGGTCGCGCATGGGCTGCCCGCCGGCGACAGGCGCGGCCTTGCGCAACGGCTTCGCCATGGCTGCGCTGAGAGCGCGCGACGGCGCCTTCCTGCTGGGTGTGATGGGCGCGCACACCGTCAACGCCGGAAGGGTCTATTTCGCCGCCGGCACGCCGGACCGCGACGACATCCGGCCTGATGGCACGGTCGATCTTGCCGGTTCGACCTTGCGCGAACTGGAGGAGGAGACCGGTCTGACCCCCGACGAGGTCACTATCGGCGCGGGCTGGACGCTGGCGCTGGGGCCTCACAGGGTCGCCCTGCTGCGCGATGTCCGCATCGACCTGCCCGCTGCCGAGGCGCGCGCGGTGATGCTGGAGCGCATCGCAAGGCAGGAGCAGCCGGAGCTCGCCGACATCGCCATCGTGCGCGGTCCTTCCGATATCGACCCGGAGCACATGCCCGCCTTCATGCAGGATTTCCTGCGCCACGCCTTCGCAACTTCAGGAGCCTGACCGGTGACGACGTTTCCTGCCGCGAGCACTTTTGCCGACAACCCCTTCGCTGCCCCCTGGACCACGCCGTTCGGCCTGCCGCCATTCGACGCCATCCGTCCCGAGCATTTCGCGCCCGCCTTGCATGACGCGCTGGCACGCCACATGGCGGAGATCGACGCGATCGCGGGCGAGACCGCGCCCGCGACCTTCGCCAATGTCATCGACGCGCTCGAGCGTGCGGGCAGACAGCTCAACCGCGTCTCGGCGGTGTTCTACAACCTGGCCAGCGCAGACACGAACGAGGCGCTGCAGGCGATCGAACGCGAGATGGCGCCCGTGATGAGCCGCCACCGTTCGGCCATCGGCATGAATGAGGCGCTGTTCGCCCGCGTCGATGCGCTCTACTCCACGCGCGACAGCCTCGATCTCACGCCCGAGCAGGCGCGCGTGCTGGACCTCACCTGGAAGGGCTTCGTCCGCTCGGGCGCGAAGCTTTCCGAACCGGACAAGGCGCGGCTGAAGGCGATCAACGAGCGCCTGTCCGTCCTCGGCACCACCTTCGGGCAGAACCTGCTCAAGGACGAGGCGAGCTGGGTGCTCGTCCTCGACGACGAGGCCGATCTGGCAGGCCTGCCAGACTTCCTGCTAACCGCGATGGCCCAGGCGGCCACGGAGCGCGGCCATCCCGGCAAGCACGCGGTGACGCTGTCGCGCTCGATCGTCGAACCGTTCCTGACCTTCTCGAGCCGCCGGGATCTGCGCCAGAAGGTGCGCACGGCCTGGGATGCGCGCGGCGCCAATGGCGGGGATACGGACAACCGCGCCATCGTCGCGGAAATGGTCGCGCTGCGCATCGAGAAGGCGAAGCTGCTCGGCTATCCCAATTACGCGGCCTTCAAGCTCGAACCGGCCATGGCGAAGACGCCGGAGGCGGTGCGCGGGCTGCTCGAACTCGTCTGGAAGCCGGCCCGCGCCCGCGCGTTGGCCGAGGCGGCCGATCTTGCAGCACTTGCGCGCAGCGAGGGCCAGAACGACCCGATCGCCGCGCATGACTGGCATTTCTACGCCGAGAAGATGCGACGGGAGCGGTTCGCGCTCGATGAAGCCGAGATCAAGCCCTATCTCCAGCTCGACCGCCTCGTCGAAGCCGCCTTCGCTGTCGCCAGCCGGCTGTTCGGCCTTGCCTTCACGCCGCGCCCCGATCTCAAGGGATATCACCCCGATGTGCGGATCTGGGAGGTCGCGACAGCCGATGGCCGTCACATGGGTCTGTTCCTGGGCGATTACTTCGCCCGCGCCTCGAAGCGGTCCGGGGCGTGGATGAGCCAGTATCGTGGCCAGCACAATCTCGATGGCGAACAGCGGCCGATCATCGTCAATGTCTGCAACTTCGCAAAGCCGGCGCCCGGCCAGCCTGCGCTTCTGTCCATCGATGACGCGCGCACGCTGTTCCACGAGTTCGGCCATGCCCTGCACGGCCTGCTCTCGGATGTGACCTATCCGTCGGTAGCCGGCACGGCGGTCAGCCGCGACTGGGTGGAGCTGCCGAGCCAGCTCTACGAGCACTGGTTCCTCACCCCCGAGGTGCTCGGCCGTTACGCGGTCCATGCCGCGACCGGCGAGCCGATGCCCAGGGCGCTGATCGACAGGATCAGGGCGGCGCAGACCTTCAACCAGGGCTTTGCCACGGTGGAGT
Source organism: uncultured Allobosea sp. (assembly GCA_964508635.1). Taxonomy (GTDB): domain Bacteria; phylum Pseudomonadota; class Alphaproteobacteria; order Rhizobiales; family Beijerinckiaceae; genus Allobosea. Next base: position 4,306 of record CAZDUL010000121.1, read on the forward strand.
ATACCGCGTCGGCGCTGGTTGACCTCGCTTTCCACACGCTCGACAGCGCCGAGGGCCTTGATCCGATGGCCTTCGAGGCGGCCGAGCTCGCGCGCATCGGCATGCCCTCCGCCATCGGCATGCGGCACAAGACGCCGCATTTCGCCCATGTCTTCGCGGGCGATGGTTACTCCGCGGGGTATTACTCCTACCTCTGGTCGGAGGTGATGGACGCCGACGCTTTCGAGGCGTTCCGGGAGGCGGGCAACGTTTTCGACGCGGCGGTTGCGGAGCGGCTCAAGCGCTTCGTCTACGCCGCCGGCAACAGCCGCGATCCGGCCGAGCTCTACACGGCCTTCCGCGGCCGCATGCCGACGCCCGATGCGCTGCTGGAAAAACGCGGGCTGAAGGCGGCCTGAGGCCGGCGGCATCGTCCTTGGCGAGGGCTTGCCGGCTCACAGCCGCACCTGAGGCGCCTTGACCCGCCTGTTCCGTTGGACAGACGCGGGTCGCCGCTGTTGACCCACCGACGAACAACAGCGACCATCGGCCCATGGACATGCCGATCCGCTGGCTCGACGGCTTCTCGAGAGCCGAAGGGCTCCCCGCCGTATGGCTGATCGCGACCGGCCAGACGCCCCGGACACGCCCGGAGCGCTCGGCTCTGCGCGCCGCCGCAAGCTGCCGCATCGCTTCGATCCAGTTCGGGGTCGACGCGGAAGCCGTGGCGCTGCGGCATGACCCGGCGGGGCGGCCATCGTTGACCCTGGAAGGCGTTGCCGCGCCGCAGCTCTCTCACGCCACCCGCGCCGGCTTCGTCGCCGTGGCGCTGGCGGATGGGAGCGTCGGCGTCGATGTCGAGGAGGTGGGCGCCGGGCCGATCCCGATGCAGGCGCTGCACCGGGCCGAACAGCTGTGGCTGGCGCAACTGGCCGAGGCCGACCGGGAATGCGCCTTCGCGCAGCTCTGGGCCGCCAAGGAGGCCTTCGGGAAATGGCTGGGCGTCGGTCTTTCGGCGCCGGACAGCCACGCCATCCTGCCCGGCCGCGATGGTGCATGGGCCAGCGCCTGTGGCGCTGACGCGGCCATCGCCGTCAGGCTGGTCGAACGCGCCGGCAGGCGGCTTGCCGTCGCGGTGGCGCTGTCGCGCCGATGAGGGGCAGCGGCGTTCTCAGTATTGAAGCGCCGCCTTGCGGCGCGATTTCAGGAAGAGGCCGAGCGTGATCACGATCGCGGCGCCGATGACCGCTGCCCCGTAGTGAGGCAGGGCGGCGGGGCCAAGGCCCGACGGGTTGACATCGACCGGAACGCTGATGACCCAGGCGGGCAACGCGCCCTTCAGCCAGCCGAGCATGGCGGTGTCGGACACGATCATCTCGCCCGCGATCCAGCCGAGCAGCGCCGCACCGAGCCAGATCAGGATGGGGAAGCGCGTCAGCAGAGCGATGATCATCTGCGAGCCGTAGATGATGAGCGGGATCGACAACAGCAGGCCGAACACGAACAGCTCCGGATGGCCCTTTGACGCGGCGGCGATGGCGATGACGTTGTCGAGGCTCATCACCGCGTCGGCGATGGCGATGGTGCGCACCGCTCGCCACAGGCTGTCGGCGCTCTCGATCTCCTCGTGGCCGCCCTCCTCGCCGACCGCGAGCTTGATGGCGATCCAGAACAGCAGGATCCCGCCCGCAACCTTCAGGAAGGGCAAGCCCATCAGGTAGGAGACGATCAGCGCGAACACGATGCGCAGGCCAATGGCCGCGCCGGCGCCGAGCCATATGCCGACCTTGCGCTGCTTCTCGGGCAGGGAGCGGCAGGCCAGCGCGATCACCACGGCGTTGTCGCCGGAGAGCAGAAGGTCGATCCAGACGATCTGCAGCACCGACAGCCAGAATTGCGCGGAGGTGAAATCCATGGCGCGGCGCTCCCCGATTTCACAGCTTGCTGCTGCGTTTGGTCGCGGATTAGCGGCCGATTCGCCTGCGCGTCAAGTTGGGCAGGACGCTTAGCGGCGATGCGCGGGAGGCAGGCTCTGTCAGCCCAGCGCCGCCTCGACCGCCTTGCCGGCCTCCACCGTGCTGGCCGAGCCGCCGAGATCGCGGGTGCGGGTTCGGGCATCCGAGAGCGCCCGCTCGCAGGCCGTGACGATGGCCGCGGCCGCCTCGATCTCCCCGAGATGCTCGAGCATCATCGCGGCCGACCAGATCTGCCCGACCGGGTTTGCGATTCCCTGGAACGCGATGTCCGGCGCCGAGCCGTGCACCGGCTCGAACAGCGACGGATATTCGCCTGTCGGGTTGATGTTGGCCGACGGGGCGATGCCGATGGTGCCGGTGCAGGCGGGGCCGAGATCGGACAGGATGTCGCCGAACAGGTTCGAGGCCACGACCACGTCGAAACGATCGGGGTTGAGCACGAAATGCGCGGTCAGGATGTCGATGTGATACTGGTCGACCGACACATCCGGGTATCGCTTTGCCATCTCGGTCACCCGCTCGTCCCAGTAGGGCATGGTGACCGAGATGCCGTTGGACTTGGTGGCCGAGGTCAGCCTGCGGCGCGGTCGCGACCGAGCCAGTTCGAAGGCGAACTTCAGGATGCGATCGACCCCGATGCGGGTCATCACCGTCTCCTGGATCACCGTCTCGCGATCGGTGCCGGCGAAGATGCGTCCGCCGATGGAGGAGTATTCGCCCTCCGTGTTCTCGCGCACCACCCAGAAATCGATGTCGCCGGGCTTGCGGCCGGCCAGCGGGCACGGCACGCCCGGCATCAGCCGCACGGGACGCAGATTGACATACTGATCGAAGGCGCGGCGGAGCTGCAGCAGCGAGCCCCACAGCGAGATGTGATCGGGAATCTTCGCCGGCCATCCCACCGCACCGAAGAAGATCGCGTCGTGACCTCCGATCTGCTCCTGCCAGTCTTCAGGCAACATGCGGGCGTGCTTGGCATAGTAGTCGTAGCAGGCGAAGTCGAAGTGGTCGAGCTGCAGCTCGAAACCATACAGCTTCGCCGCCCTCTCGAGCACGCGGACGCCTTCAGGGACCACCTCCTGCCCGATGCCGTCGCCGGCGATGACGGCGATGCGGTAGATGCGGTTGGACCGGGGGGATGGGCTGGCGTTCATGGGCTGTCTCCGCTGAAGAAACTCTCGAAGGCGGCGGCGACCTCGTCGGGCAGCTCCTCGGCGAGATAATGGCCTCCAGGCAGGGTGTGGCCTGTGACATGTTCGGCCCGCTCGCGCCAGAGCGAAAGCACATCGAAGCAGCGGTTCACGACTCCCTGCTCGCCCCACAACACCAGCAGCGGACAGCTCAACTTCCGGTCGCCGTCGGCGTCGTCGTGGACGATGTCGATCGAGGCCGCGGCGCGATAGTCCTCGCAGGAGGCATGGATCGTGGCTGGATCCCGGAAGCAGCGCAGGTATTCCGCCACCGCCTCCGGGGCGAAGGGCTTGAGGCCGGCCGAGCCCGAGCCGCACTTCTTCAGCCAGTAGGCGTCCGGGTCGGCGCCGATCATGCGTTCCGGGAACGGCGCGGGCTGGATCAGGAAGAACCAGTGCCAATAGCCGCGGGCGAACGCGTCCGTCGTGTTGCGATACATCTCCCGCGTTGGTGCAATGTCGAGCACGGCGAGCCTCTCGACCCGCGCGGGGTGATCCATCGCCATGCGGTGGGCCACGCGCGCGCCGCGATCATGCGAGCCGACCATGAACCGTTGATGCCCCAGCGCTTCCATGGCGTAGATCAGATCCATCGCCATCGCGCGCTTCGCATAGGTGAGGTGACTGGGGCCGCCCTGGGGCTTGGCGCTGTCGCCATAGCCGCGCAGATCGGCGCAGACCACCGTGAAGCGCTCCGCCAGCCTCGGCGCGATGCGGTGCCACATCACATGAGTCTGCGGGTAACCGTGCAGAAGCAGCAGCGGCGGGCCGGAGCCGCCGACACGCACGCGCACCTTGCTGTCGGGAAGCTCGACATCCAGCAGCCGGAATCCGGGGAAAAGTCCGTCTGCGGGAACCAGTGGACGAACGGTCATGGGGGTCTTCTGTCTTGAAGGAGCGTGGAACGAGCGGCGAGGGACGGGCTTGTGCTCTTGTGTTCGAGGCCTGTTCGGGTGCTGAGCCGGGCACGAGGATGGACAACGCCTTCCAGCCTCGCCTATTCAACATGGACAACACGCTCAAGGCCAGCGTCAATGGCAGCGAAAGGGGGGCAACCAGCCAATGCAGGGTCGATCATTCAGGGTTGCGTCGCCGCAGGATTTCGCGGCGGGGTTGTTTCTGGTCGCCGTCGGGGTCGGCGCATGGCTTGCTGCCGGCGACCTGTCGATGGGAACGCTGCGGGCGATGGGACCTGGCATGTTGCCGAAATCGCTGGCGGTTCTTCTGGTCGCTCTCGGCGTTCTGCTGGTGCTGCAATCGCTGCGCGTGCGGGGGCCGTCGCTGGAGGCCTGGTCCTGGCGGGGTCTGTTGTTCGTCATGCTGGGTGTAGGCCTGTTCGCGCTCACGATCCGCGGCGGCTCCCTGTTCGGGATCACCGTTCCGGCGCTCGGCCTGGTGATCGCGGGGCCGCTGGTGGCGATCGTGTCAGCCTTCGCCAGTTCCGAGACGCGCATCAAGGAAACGCTGATCTTCGGCCTTGTCATGACGGCGTTCTGCGTCGCTCTCTTCAAATACGGGCTCGGCCTGCCGATTCCGCTGGCGCCCTGGTGGCTGGGATACTGAGCCGATGGATCTGTTCTCGAATCTCGCGCTCGGCTTCGGCGTCGCGCTGACGCTGAAGAACCTTTTCTTCTGCTTCATCGGCTGTTTCATCGGCACCCTGATCGGCGTTCTGCCGGGTGTCGGGCCTATCGCCACGATCGCGATGCTGCTGCCGATTACCTTCGGTCTCGATCCGGTTTCGGCGCTCATCATGCTGGCCGGCATCTACTACGGGGCCCAGTATGGCGGCTCCACCACCGCGATCCTCGTCAACATCCCCGGCGAGGCGACTGCCGTCGTCACGACGCTGGACGGCCACGAGATGGCGAAGCAGGGCCGCGCCGGCGTTGCTCTCGGCATCGCGGCGATCGGCTCGTTCATCGCGGGCTCTGTCGCGACGATCCTGATCGCTGCGCTGGGCGCACCTCTCACCCGGCTCGCGCTGTTGTTCGGTCCGGCGGAATACTTCTCGCTGATGGTGATGGGCCTTTGCTTCTCGGTCGTGCTGGCGCGCGGCTCGATCCTGAAGGCGCTCGCCATGGTGGTGGCGGGGCTGCTGCTTTCCACCGTCGGCACCGACCTCGAGACAGGGCAGGAGCGGATGACCTTCGGATTCGCGCCGATCTCGGACGGGCTCGACTTCGCCATCCTCGCCATGGGCATCTTCGGCTTCGCGGAGGTGATCCGCAATCTCGAGAACCCCGAGACGCGCGATGTCGTTCACCAGGCGGTCGGGCGCCTGCTGCCCAACCGCGCGGAGATGAAACAGTCGATGAAGCCGATCCTGCGCGGCACGGCAGTCGGCGCTGCGCTCGGGATCCTGCCCGGCAACGGGGCCGTCCTCGGCCCCTTCGCCAGCTACTCGATGGAGAAGAAGCTCGCGGACCAGCCGTCCCGGTTCGGTCGTGGCGCCATCGAGGGTGTCGCCGGCCCCGAGAGCGCGAACAACGCCGGGGCCCAGACCTCCTTCATACCGCTGCTGACGCTCGGCATCCCGCCCAACGCCGTGATGGCGCTGATGGTTGGCGCCATGACCATCCATGGCGTCATCCCCGGTCCGCAGGTGATGACCAAGAACCCGCAGCTGTTCTGGGGCATGATCGCCTCGATGTGGATCGGCAACCTGATGCTGCTGATCATCAACCTGCCTCTCATCGGGCTGTGGGTGAAGCTGCTGAAGGTGCCGTATCGCCTGATGTTTCCGGCGATCCTGCTGTTCTGCAGCATCGGCATCTACTCGATCAACAATCAGCCGGTGGATGTGGCGCTCACCGCCTTCTTCGGGCTTGTCGGGTATGCGCTGATCAAGCTCGGCTTCGAGCCGGCGCCGCTGCTGCTGGGCTATGTGCTGGGCCGGCTGATGGAGGAAAAGCTGCGCCAGGCGCTGATCATCAGCCGCGGCTCCTTCATGACCTTCATCGAGCGGCCGATCTCGGCGGCCCTGCTCGTCGTCGCCGCGGTCGTGCTCGTGTTGGCGGTGCTCCCGTCGATCCAGAAGAAGCGCGACACGGTGTTCACAGAGTAGGATCGGTTCACGCATGTGCGGTGAGGCAAGGAGCAGCCCGGCGCTTGACGGGCCAGGCGATGTGGGATGTCCCTTGCTCGACGCGTCGCAGGCTTTCAGACTGTCGGGCTAACCAAGGGAGGATTTTCGCGATGATCTCGACCACCCGCCGCGCCATTCTCGGCGCAGCCATTCTCGGCGCTACCGCCAGCTTCGGGCTTGTGACCAGTGCGCAGGCCCAGGCCTACCCCACAAAGCCGATCACGATGGTGGTCGCCTTCGCCGCCGGCGGTCCGACGGACGTGATCGCCCGCATCGTCTCCGAGCACATGTCGAAGACGCTCGGCCAGCAGATCATCGTCGAGAACGTCGCCGGCGCGGGCGGCACGACGGCCACGGCCCGCGTCGCGCAGGCGGCGCCCGACGGCTACACGCTGATCATGGGGCAGATGGGCACCCACGCGGCGGCTCCGGCGCTCTACCCGAACCTGCGCTACAACCCGCAGACGGATTTCACACCCATCGGCATTGCCGGCATCACGCCGATCGTGATTGTGGCGCGGAAGGATTTCCCGGCGAACAACCTGCGTGAATTCATCGCGTATCTGAAGGCGAACCCGGACAAGGTGAATCAGGCGCACGCCGGTGTCGGCTCGACCGCCTTCACCACCTGCGTGCTGCTGAAGGCGCAGATCGGGGTGCCGAAGCTCAATGCCGTCGCCTATCGCGGCACCGGTCCGGCGCTCAACGATCTCGTCGGTGGCCAGGTGGACTTCATGTGCGATCAGGTCACCAACCTGACGCCCCAGATCAAGGCCGGGAACGTCAAGGCCTTCGCGGTGGCGACGCCGCAGCGCCTGTCCGTGCTGCCCGACCTTCCGACCACCATCGAGGCCGGGCTGCCGGAGTACCAGATCAGCGGCTGGAACGGCATTTTCGCCCCGAAGAACCTGCCCAAGGACATCCAGGACAAGCTGGTCGATGCGCTCAACAAGGCGCTCAACGATGAAAACACCCGCAACCGGCTGGCGGAGCTTGGCACCGTGATCCCCAACGCCGAGGAGCGCACGCCCGCCGGCATGGCCAAGGTGCTGGCGCGCGACATCCAGCTGCTGGACAAGCCTCTGCGCGAGAGCGGCGCGGTGGGCCAATAAGTTGGTCGCCACATCTCCTGGAGCATCGCGGTGTCCCCGGCCATGCGCCGGGGACTTTGCTTTTCGGCCGTGATCAGCCCTCACTCCCGAGGGTCAGCGTCGCCCGGATCTCATCCAACGGAGGGCTCGGTGCGGATTGGAGGCCGGACGGCGGACCGGCCCCACGCTTCCTTAACCCGCGTGCGGGATCCTGCGCTTCGGTTGTGCAGTGTCAGGGGCGTTGCGTCGATGAAGGCCGCAGCACGAATCGCAGGCAGCATCGTTCTGGCCGGCCTCGTCGCCGTCGGCTGGCTGTCGCAACCGCGCACCGCGCCGCTGCCGGACACGGTGCGGATGGCCGAGATGACCTGGCCCGAACTTCGCGACGCCGTGGCGCGCGGCTTCGACACGGTGCTGGTGCCATCGGGCGGGATCGAAGCCAATGGCCCGCACATGACGCTGGACAAGCACCAGCATATCGTGACCGTCGCCGCCGACATGATCGCGCGTGCGCATGGCCGCATGCTGGTTGCGCCGGTGATCGCCTACACTCCCCAGGGGCCTGTCGATTCAGACGACGGCAATTTCCGCTTTCCCGGAACCATCGGGGTCAGCGAGGAGGCGTTTGCCGCCGTGCTGGAAGGCGCTGCGTTCAGCCTCAAGCGAGCCGGCTTCCGGCACATCGTTTTCATCGCCGATCATGGCGGCAGTCAGCGTGCGCAGGCTCAAGTTGCGAACAGGCTCGACGCCGCGCTGTCCGGCTCAGGCGTGCGTGTCACGGCGCTGAGCGACTACTACGCCCGCGGCGACGCCGATCAGCAGGCCGCGTTGATGGCCATGGGGCACGACCACAGGTCCATAGGCGGTCATGCCGGCCTGCAGGACACCGCCGAACTCGCCTTCGCGCACCCACCATCCGTGAGGCTGGACCGCCTGCACCGCTTGTCCCGGGCCGATGATGGCTCCAGCGGCGCGCCGCGCCACGCCACGGCCGAGATCGGTCGGGCGCTTCTGGACCTGAAGGTCAGGGCCGCTCTCGATCAGCTCCTTCGGGTCGAGGCCTCTTCTGTCACCCGGCCTGCCTCCTGATCCCTGGCAAGAGAGGACAGCTTCATGCTCGAACAGCTCAAGGCCATGCTCGCTTCGATCGGCGAGAGCACGCTTTCGGTCCTGCCGGTTCTGGCGATCGGCGCGGTCGCATTCACCATCATCGGCGCTGTGGTCCGTTCGAAGGCGTCGAAGGGGCCATGGTGGCGCAAGCCCGACCTTGTGACGGACCTGCTCTACTGCTTCCTGCTGCCGAGCATCACCTCCTATGCGCGCATCGCCTTCCTGATCGTGGGCGCGGCGGCCATCACCGGTGTGCTCGGCGCGGGCGATGCGAAGAGCTGGCTCGAGGGCGGACATGGCGTTTTCGCCGGCTGGCCGTTCTGGGCGCAGGTCGTCGCCTATCTGCTGCTCGGCGACGTGATGCTCTACTGGACGCACCGGATCTTCCACGGCCGCGACCTTTGGCGCTATCACGCGATCCATCACTCGTCGGAGCATCTGGACTGGCTGTCGGCCCACCGCTTCCATCCGGTCAACCTGATCTTTCACAGCGTGCTGGTCGATGCGATCCTGCTGCTGGCCGGCATCGCGCCGGAGGTGATCCTGTTCGTCGCGCCATTCCACATCTTCACGGCCTGGCTGGTCCATGCCGATCTCGACTGGGATTTCGGGCCGTTCAGATATGTGCTGGCAAGCCCGGTGTTCCACCGCTGGCACCACACGGGCGTCGATGAGGGCGGCGAGAAGAATTTCGCTCCGACCTTTCCGTTCATCGATCTCGCCTTTGGCACCTTCTACATGCCGGCGGGCAAGCTCCCGCACCATTTCGGCGTCGACGATCCCCATTTCCCGAAAAGCTTCGAGGGGCAGATGCTCTATCCATTCCAACGGCCGAAGAAGGGCGAAAGCGTCGAGGCGTCCGGCTGATCCCGGCCCGATTGTCGCGGCTTGGCGGACGCTTTACAGAAGTCGGTGGCCGACCGTGAGCCGCGCCGTGTCCATCAAGGAATGCCGATGTCGCACCCAACCACCGACGCCAGCATGAAGCTGGCCGTGATCGGCGCCGGCGGCCGCATGGGCCGGATGCTGGTCAAGGCCGTTGCGGACACGCCGGGCGTTGTCCTCCACGCAGCGATCGAGCGGCCGGGTTCGGCATTCATCGGCGAGGATGCAGGTGTGGCCGCGGGTGTGAGGCCGCTTGGAATCACCATCACGGACGATCCGCTGCAGGCGGTCGTGCAGGCCGACGGCGTGCTCGACTTCACCACGCCCGATGTGAGTGTCGCGATCGCCGCCTTCGCGGCGCAGGCGCGCATCGTCCATGTCATCGGTACGACCGGCTTCGAGGAAAAGCATCTCCACCGGATCGAGGCGGCGGCTCGCCACGCCACGATCGTCAAGTCCGGCAACATGAGCCTCGGCGTCAATCTGCTCGCCGTGCTGGTCAGGCAGGCGGCGGCGGCGTTGAACGACGACTGGGACATCGAGGTGCTGGAGATGCATCATCGGCTCAAGGTCGATGCGCCTTCCGGCACTGCGCTGCTCCTGGGCGAGGCCGCCGCCAAAGGGCGGGGCGTTTCGCTGAAGGCGAAGAAGGTGGCCGTGCGCGATGGCCATACCGGGGCGCGTGAGCGCGGCAGCATCGGCTTCGCGACGCTGCGCGGCGGCTCGGTCATCGGCGAACACAGCGTCATCCTCGCCACCGAGGGCGAGCGCATCGAGATCACCCACAAGGCCGAGGATCGCGGCCTTTTCGCCCGCGGCGCCGTCAAGGCGGCGCTCTGGGCCCGTGGCCGCAAACCCGGCCTCTACGACATGCTCGACGTGCTGGGCCTCAAGGGCGGGTGAAGCCGTCCTTTCGCCGATTGTGGCCTCGTCCAGCCCGTGCTACCGGCCGGCGTCTGTCACGGGAATCGCGCAATGGACCGCCTGCTCGTGCTCTGCCGCCACGGCCAGAGCGAATGGAACCTGAAGAACCTCTTCACCGGCTGGAAGGATCCGGACCTGACAGCGCTCGGCATCGAGGAGGCGAGGGCCGGCGGGCGCAGGCTCAAGGCGGCCGGAATCGGCTTCGACGTCGCCTTCACCTCGTTGCTGAGCCGCGCGCAGAAGACCTGCGACCTGATTCTGGAAGAACTGGGCCAGACGGGCCTGCCGATCCACCGCGACATCGCCCTCAACGAGCGCGATTACGGCGATCTCTCCGGCCTGAACAAGGCGGAGACAGCCGCAAAATACGGCGACGAGCAGGTTCACATCTGGCGGCGGAGCTATGACGTGCCGCCGCCGGGAGGGGAATCGCTCAGGGACACGGTGGCGCGCACGCTGCCCTATTTCGTTGCGGAAATCCTGCCGAAGGTGATGGCCGGACAGCGCACGCTGGTGGCGGCGCACGGCAATTCCCTGCGGGCGCTGATCATGGTGCTGGACAGGCTCACCCCCGCCCAGATCGTGCAGGTCGAACTCGCCACCGGTCAGCTGATCGTCTACCGGCTGAACGCCGATACAACTGTCGCCGAGAAGACCATTCTCGTCTGAATCAGCCTGTCGGTCCGCCCCGACCGTGGGCGCGACCTGCGGGCCCGAAGCGGTTCAGGCAAGCGGCGGTTCATTCGGGATTGACTTCGCGCGCCCGTTCGTCGATACAGCCGCGAACTCGCCGGCAGCGCAAGCGCCGGCCTTTCCATGTTTGTCAGAAGGAACGGTGGCGCAGCCCTTCGGGCGCGGCATCGCCGGAGGTGAGCGTCATGAAGATCCGCAACTCGCTCAAGTCGCTGCGTGCCCGCCATCGCGACAACCAGCTGGTCCGCCGCAAGGGTCGCATCTACATCATCAACAAGGTCCAGAAGCGCTTCAAGGCCCGCCAGGGCTGATCGCGGCCAGCCGACCATCGGTCGCAACCGCAACAATCCTCGCTGGAGCCATGACGGCGGGCCGCTTGACCGGCGCCGCTGTTTTTGTTTGCTGCGATCACTGCGGGTCGGCGATCGCCGCGGCTGCGCAGCAGCCTGGCCTGCCCATCGCCTGCGGCACAAGGTGACGGCGTTTTAGGTTGACCCTCGCTGGAGCGGACGCCATCTTCTTTGCATGAGTGATAAGGCCATGAAACCGGCCAATCCGAATAGCTGCGGGTCGCTTGCTGCTCCAAAGGCGCGTTCTTCGCATGGCGCATGCGCTAGCCTTGCTGCGCTCCGGCGGGTGCGGCTCGGGTTTCTCGCGCTGGCTTTCGGACTGGTCGCGGTGGCGGCGTCGGCGCCGTCTCCGTCCTCGGCGCAGGCGCCGGCCCTGCGCGGCGATCGTCCGGCCGAAGTGCAAGATCGGCAGGCTCCGCCGACGCTCGATGCACTGATGGAGCGGCTGAAAACAGCCGCCACGCCGGAGGAGGCGCAGCAGCTGGTCCGCCAGATCGCCCGGCGCTGGGCACGTTCCGGCAGTGATGTCTCCGATCTGCTGATGGCGCGGGCGCGTCAGGCCATGGGCCAGCGCCAGACCGACCTTGCCGTCGAACTGCTCGACCGTGTCATCGCGCTCCAGCCTGAGTGGGCAGAGGCCTGGCATGTGCGCGGTGTCGCGTTCTTCATGCTGCAGGATGACGCACGTGCGCTTGCCGATTTCCGCGAGACGCTGCGGCGGGAGCCTCGCCATTTCATGGCCCTTGGCATGACGGCGGCGGCTCTGAAGCGTCAGGGCGATGACCGGGGGGCGCTCAGGGCCTTCCGGGCTGTTCGCGAGCTCAATCCGCACTTCGAGGGTGTCAAGGAGGCCATCGACCGGCTGATCCTCGATGTTGACGGCCGCGAGGCCTGAACCTCACCGCCGCGTCCGACCGTCCGCGCACGCTTCGTCCATCTGCTGTCATGGTGCTGAGCCTGATTGCCGGAACCGGTTTCGTGCTGTCGGGCGCTGTCGCAGCCAGCGGGCTGATCGTCGCCGGCGCCGAAGCGGCGCATCCCCCTGCCGGACGTTTCGTGCCGCTTGCGGGCGGCCGTATGCATCTGGTCGAGGCCGGTGCGCCGAGGCCGGACAAGGCCAGCGTGGTGCTGTTGCATGGCGCCTCCAGCCACCACGCAGACCTGTTCCACGTGCTTGCTCCGCGGCTTGAGTCCGATGCGCACGTCATCGGCGTGGATCGGCCGGGCCATGGCTGGAGCGACCGGCTCGGGGGGCGCGAGATGGCCGATCCGGGGCGGCAGGCTGAAGCGGTCCTGGCTGCGCTGGATGCCATCGCTGTGGGCCGCATCGTGCTGGTGGCCCATTCGCTGGCTGGCGCGATGGCGGCGCGGCTTGCGCTCGATCATCCCCGCCGGGTCGCAGGGCTGGTGCTGCTGGGCGCGGTGACGCATCCATGGCCAGGGGGACGGATCACCTGGTACTATCATCCTGCATCCTGGCCGGGCTTTGGTGCGGGGTTCGTGCGCACAGTCGTGACGCCGGTGGGGGCGCTGGTGCTGGAACCCTCGATCGCCGGCGTGTTCGCGCCGCAGGCGCCGCCGCCCGACTACGTGGAGCGTGCACAGATCAGGCTGGCTCTCAGACCTTCGAGCTTCATCGCCAACGCCCAGGACGTGCGGGTGATGTACGACTACGTGTCGCGCCAGGCGCCGCGTTATGCCTCGCTCGACATGCCGGTGGTGGCGATCGCCGGCGATGCCGACACGGTCGTGTGGACGCATGTCCATTCCCACGCGATCGCGCGGGCGGCGCCGCGTGGCCGGCTGATCGCGTTGCCGGGCGTCGGGCACATGCCGCATCATGCCGTGCCGGACCTGATCGTGCGCGAAGTTCTCGCCCTGATCTGACGGTTGTCGTTTCAGGCGGTGTGCGCCAGCGGGGAAGCCTTTGCCGGGGCCTCGCCGGGTTCTTCCGTATCGGCGCCGCCCAGGGCGCGCTTCATCGCCGCCACCTTGGCGCTGAGTTCGGCAGCCAGATCACCGCTCAAGTCAACGGAGACCGGGGCTGCGGCTGCAGGCTCGCTCTGGCCGGCGGCCTCGTAGGCGAAGATCGGCCTGGTCGCGGCTCGCACCATCACCGTCTCGATCAGCGTGTCGATCTCCGCGGCGCTCATGGGCTTGGCGAAATAAAACCCCTGGAGATGGTGGCATCCGGCCGCGCGCAGGAAGATGTGATGCTCCAGCGTCTCGACGCCTTCCGCGTGGACCGTCAGGCCGAGGGCGCGGCCGAGGGCGATCACCGAATGGATGATCGCCGCCGATCCTGCGCTGGTGCCGAGCGCTTTCACGAAGGACTGGTCGACCTTGAGCTTGTCGAAGGGAAATCGCCGGAGATAGCTCAGGGAGGAATAGCCCGTGCCGAAATCGTCCAGCGCGACATGGCAGCCGAGCTCCTTGAAGCCGCGGATCAGGCGAACGCCGGCGTCGGCATCCTCCATCAGGACACCTTCGGTGATCTCGATCTCGAGACGCTCGGGCTCCATGCCCGTTTCCGAAATCAGCTCGCGCAGACGCGACATCAGGCCCTGGCGCTTGAACTGAAGCGGTGAGATGTTGACCGCCAGCGTGATGCCTTTCCAGCGCTTCGCCTCCTGCATGGAGCGCCGCATCGTCCATTCGCCGAGTTCGTGGATCAATCCGGCCTCCTCGGCGATCGGCACGAAGAAGGCGGGAGACATCGGGCCGCGCGTCGGATGATTCCAGCGAACCAGTGCCTCGACGCCGACGAGGGTCTTTCCGTCGGAGGCCCAGAAGGGCTGATACGCCATGCTCAGCTCGTCGCGCTCCAGCGCATGGCGCAGATCGAGCTCGAGCTGACGACGATCCTGGACATCGCTGTCCATGGACGAATCGAAGCGCACCGTCATGTTGCGCCCGCCGCTCTTGGCTCGATACATTGCGATGTCGGCGCGGCGCAGCAGCTCCTGCGGCTCCTCGCCATCCTCGGGGCAGATCGCAACCCCGACCGAGCCGCCGATATTGGCCTCGACATCGCCGAGCTGGAAAGGCTGGCCGAGGCACGAGCAGGCGCGTTCCGCCAGCCTGACGATGTCGCCTTCGCTCTCGCGATCCTCGACGATCATGGCGAATTCGTCGCCGCCAAGGCGCGCGATCGACAGCCCGTGCTGGGAGAGATCGCGCAGCCGCTCGGTGACGCCGCACAGAAGCTCATCGCCCTTCAGGTGGCCGAAGCCGTCATTGACCTGCTTGAACCGATCGAGATCGATATAGATCACGCCGATCAGCGCCCGCCCGGTGCGATTGGCGACCAGCGCCTCGAGGCGGCGCCTGAACGACGCCCGGTTGAGCAGGCCCGTCAGGGGATCGCGCATGGCGACGTCGAAGACCTGCGCCTCGACCTCGTTGACGAGCGCCGACACCTCGCGCCTGCGCCGACGCGCAGCGCTGGCGCTGGCGACGCCGAGCGCGGCCAACAGCGCCGCAATGATCCAGGCGTTGCGCCGGAGGTCGGCGCGGCCGTCGGGATCATCCCATGCCAGCGCGCCGATCGTCTCGCCAGTTCGCGACAGAAGCGGCAGGCTGCGGCTGTCTCCGGTTCTCGAGCCTTCCACGACCCTGATGTTCGCCAGGCCGAGCTCGCTCTCCAGCCGCCGCAGCGTCTCTCCGTGCAAGGGCAGCAGGACCAGAACGGCGCTGACCGCCCTTGCGCCACGCAGACCTGTGGAGTTGTGCCGCATCAAGACCATCAGATGGGGCTGGCCAGCCACGCGCACGATGTCGTCGAAGCGCGTGCTGTCAGGGTCGGCTTCGGCGAGCGACGCCGCCATCTTCGCGAAAAGCACTGCCTCGTCCGGGTCGATCGGCCGTCCGCCGGACTCGATCCCGACGATGTCCCGACCCGACAGCGCGAGGACCAACAGGTCCGCCGTCGCGGTGCGGTCGTTGGCCAGGATCATGTCGCGCAGACCGGCGAGGGATCGACCGATCGGCGCGGGTGGTCCCATCTCGTGACGGCTCGCAGCCATTTCGACATGGGCCGCGAAAGCAAGCCGCTTGTGCTCGAAGGCGAAGCGCGCCAGGGACTGCTCGCGCCTCGCCGCATGCTGTTCCGTCATGCCGTCGACCACGATGGCGCCGGCAATCAGCAGTGCTGCGAGCCACAGCGACAGGACGGTCGAGACCGTGCTGGTGGCGGCCTTGAGCAGCTCGCGCGGATGATTGCTGGGAGCAGGCGCCGGCGCGGTCGCGTCGCCGTCCGGCCTCTTCAGGCGCGCGAACCATGCAGGAAGTCGGCTGGCGCGCCCCATCGGTCAGGCCAGCGCGGAGGGTTCGATGCCGAAGCGTCCAAGGATCGACCGGACGCGCTCCTCGTCGAGCGTCTCGTCAAGGGCAACGCCGTAGCCGGCCGGCTTGACGTTCACGATCTGACCGGACAACGCCTCGTCGGCGAAGGAGATCAGGACATCGGCCCCGGTCCGATCGAAGATGAACCGGCTGGCCGGGCGGAACAGCAGGCCACCGCGAGAGATCTCCGTGACGAGGCCATCGAGGACAAGATCCTTCTGCCGGATCGTCAGAAACGCGATGATGCAGCACGGATGACGCTTGTGGCGACGCACCCAGGACGGTGTCCTGGCCAAGAGCCGACCCATGATGTTCGCCAAACCGGCGCGCGGCCACGGCGCGCGCTCGGGCTGGGCGACAGGGTGGGCCAGCTTCCGGCGCAGGCTGCCGAGGTCGGGGGCGTTGGCGGACTGAGGGGTCATGTTGGTGCCACTCGAAGGTTCAGGTCGGTGCTGCTCTGCTGTGGTCTCGCGCGGCTGGGTCGATCCGGGTCGTGTCCTGCACCATGGCGATCAGCCGATAGCGCTCTGTCGCAGCCGCTGCTGGGCGAGCGCGTAGAACTGGCGCAGTCGCTCCTCCTCGACCTTGTCGGTGGTGTCCGCGGTCGAACTCGGTTCTGGACGGGGCGCCCAGGCCGCTTCCAGCGCGCGTTCCCGCTGCTGCTCGCGGGCCGTCGGCATGGCGGGCGCAACGACGCCGTCGGCCGCTTGCGCTGCGAGTGCGCGGCTGACGATGGTCGAGTAGGCTGCGAAGACCGTTTCGAACGAGCGCGACATCTCAGCGAAGCTGTTCGACAGCTTGTTCTCGAACTCCGCCGACATGCCGACCGTCCCGCCGACGCCGCTCTGCAGCGCCTCGCGGATTTCCCGCTGGCTGTCGAGCAGGCGCTCGAGGCTGGTTTCCAGCACGTTCGCGGTGCGCTCCAGGCTCGCGCCCATGGTGGCGAAGCTGCCTTTCACCTTGGATTCGATGCCCGTCGCGATCTCTGTGATCCGGTCGCTGGCGGCCTTGACGTCGAGAAGCTTCGCGAGACGGGCATTGGTCTCGTAGTTCTCGGCGGTGAGACGGCGCAGCCCGTCGAGATAGGCCTGGCCCGTGACCTCCATGACGTGCGCCATGCCGTTGAATCCCGCCGTCAGGCGCGATTCCAGCGTGCGGTTCAGCGCCACGAGCTCCTGCAGGAACTCGCCGTTGATCAGCTGCTGGCTGGTCAGGGCCGACAACTGCTCGCGCGTCGCCTGCGCGTCTGCCGCCATGCGCTCGATGCTGGCCGACAGCTGACGGATGGTCTCGGCCGTCGCCTGCTGGGTCTCGACGAGCTGCGTCATCCCGACATTGAGCTGGCCGAGACTTTCCTGCAAGCGACCGAAACCCTGCGACAGCGTGGCCACCACGCCGACATCGGAAAGCGGCGAGAAGCCGCCGTAGCCGGCGGCGGACGGCTGGCCGGCCGGCGCCGCGCCCGCGTTTGCCGATCCGCCCGCAGCTGCTCCGCCGTGTCCGGGGGAAGGGCCGACAAGGTTGTCGGTGATCAAGCGGGCCAGATCGCCGACATGACTGCCACGATGGTTCTCGATCTGGGCGAGAGACGCCAGCCAGGTCTCGAAGGTCTGCTTCATGGCCGAGGACGCCGACGCACCCATCCGGCCGATGATGCCGAGCGCCAGCGAGCCGAACAGGCCGAACAGCGAGGACGAGAAACCGGTGGCCATGCCGCGCAGCGGCTCCTCGAGGTTGCGCAGCAGCTGCTGCACGGCGGTGTTGCTTGCGCCCTGCATGGCCTGCAGGCTGCCGATGATGCCGCCGACCGAGCCCACCATTTCCATGAGGCCGATGAAGGTCCCGATCAGGCCAAGAAACACCAGAAGGCCGGTGATGTAGACCCCGAGGGAACGCTGCTCGGCGAGCTTCGCATCGATGCCTCCGACGATCGACTGCAAGGTCGCGACCGAGATGCGCACGTCGCGGTTGCGCTGCAATTCGTCGTAGGTGAGTTCGAACAGGTGGCCGAGGGCCTGCGGCCGGGCAAACACCTCGCCCGGCTGCAGCGCGCGATGATGACGCCAGAACGGGTCCCGAGCGCATTCGGTGTCGATGCGCTTGTTGTCGTCGAAAGCCTCCTGCAACGCGGCGAAGGCGATGTCCTCGTTGCGCAAAGCCAGAAGGCCGCGCACCACCAGCGCAACCCCGAACAGGAACAGGCCAATGATCGCGCTGTTCAGATAGAGATTCGACCGCAGGCCGCTCCAGACGAACTCATGCGCCCAGGCTACCAGAAGCCCCAGGGCCGCCATCACCGCACAGATCTTCAGGAGCTGTTTGCGGATCACGCGCGAGAGATCGGATGCAGCCTGTGTTCTTCGGTTCATTCTTGTTGTCCGGTCGCATCACGTCCTGGATAGGTGTCTCAGTGTTGGTCAAGACGCCAAAGATTGTCTTAAGGCTGGGGTCTCGCCGCGCGAGCAGCATCAGCCGCTGCAGGCTCGATGCGGACCGATTCCGGTGCGACGCCGTCGTCGGGCGTCTCGACGAGGCGGATGCGGATGGCTTCGGCTGAGAGACCGGCCTGCATCAGCCGCGTCCTGACCAGCATCGCCCGGTAGAAGGCGATGCGTCGCGCGTCGCTGACCGCGCCGGCTGTCGTGTCGACGCGGGCGAGCAGGCGCGCCCCTCCGGCCTCTCTCAACGCCGCAGCGGCGCGGATTGCGTTGTCGAGGTCCCGAAGCGCCCCGGTGTCGAGACGCGTCGCGCGCGGCTGAAAGGTGATGATCAGCGCATCCGCGGTGCCTGCGCCGAGGCTTGCGGGCGCGGGCGCGCCCGTGTGTGCAGGCTGTTGCGAACGGATCCGCGCTGCCTCGTGCGAGCCTGTCTGAACGGCTGGCGTTGCGAAGGCGGTCTCATCGAGGACGGGCGCGCCTTGCGGCTGCGCCGGCGGCGTAGCCTGCGGGCGCTCGAGCTCCTTGAGGATGCGCGCGGCCAGTTCTGCAACCGGAGCATCCGCGCCGGTCGGCAGCTCAATGCGAGCGGCCTTTGCGATCTGCTCCAGCAGGATCCGCGAGGTGTTCTGCGACATCGCGAACACGGCGATGCCGAGGATCATCATGACGAAGGTCAGGACCATCAGCATGGTGGTCAGCGCATCGACATAACCCGGCCAGTGGTTTTCGACCTGCTCTTCGCGCGCGCTGGCCATATCCGGCTGCTCCCGTTGTGCGTCAGGGACTAAGCGCTAGACGATCACGATGATTGCCTCGTTAAGATCGGCCGCGACCCGCTGGAGATCGCGCGCGCGTCACGGATCAGGCGGCCTGCGGCAGGCCGAGGCGGGCGAAGACCTCCGCCTTGGGGCCGTCGGCGACAATGCGGCCGGCGTCGAGCCAAATGATGCGGTCGACCAGACCGAGCAGCGGCAGTCGGTGGGTCGCGACGATCAGCCCGGCCTCGCCGAGATGGGTGGCCAGCTCGCGCACCAGCTGACTTTCCGCGTTCGTGTCGAACGCCGCGGTGGGCTCGTCGAGGAGATAGAGGCGCGCCGGCTGGATGAGCGCGCGCGCCAGCGCGACTGCCTGCCGCTCGCCGCCCGACAGTCGCTTGCCGCCGGGGCCGACGGGCAGGCCATAGCCGGCCGGATGCTGGCTGACGAAGGCCTCCACGCCGCAAAGCCTCGCGATCGCGCGCATGCGGTCACGATCCACGTCGTCCGGGGCGAGACCCAGCGTTAGATTGGCCTCGATCGTGCCGTCGATCAGGTGGGTATCCTGCGGCAGGTAGCCGATCACCTGGCGCAATTCAGCCGGGTCGCGCTGGCGGAGGCTCGGGCCTTGGGGCAGCAGGCGGCCCGCTCCCACTACGTGAAGGCGAAGGAGGGGTTCAGGGATTGTGCGTTTGCCGCAGCGGCCCGGTCGAGCCAGACCGACGGGTCCCCGGG